>BEID01000001.1 GCA_002898975.1 bacterium HR27
TCGACGTAGCTCGTCGTGTCGCCGAGTGAGACGAGGAGCGTGCCGTCGCGATAGACGTCGTAGCCCGCGATGCCATTGCGGTCAGTCACGGCCTGCCAGGTGATCGTGACGCGGCCATTACCAGCGACGGCGGTCACGCCACTCGGTGCTGGCGGCGGGGTCAGGTCGACCGTCCAGGTCCAGGTCGCTGGGGTCGGGTCAGCAGTTCCGCTCGGGTTGATCGCCCAGACCGAAAAGGTGTGGTCTCCTTCGCTGAGCATGTCCAGCGTGAGGGGACTCGTGCAGGCAATCGGTGTGCTGCTGTCGAGCTGGCACTGGAAGGTCGCGGTCGGGTCATCGGCGATGAAGCTGAACGTCGCATCGGTGCGATTCGTTACCGCAGCTGGCGTGCCAGTCAGAGTTGTCTCGGGGGTTGCAAGGGCAATTTCCCACGCGTAGGTCGCTGGAGTGAGATCGGCATTTCCTGCGATATCCGTCGCGGTCACCCGAAAGGTGTGCGGACCGATCGCGAGGTCGCTGACGGTGAACGGGCTGGTGCAGAGTTGCCACGGTGCTCCGTCCACACTGCAGCGGAAGGTCGCCAGCTCGTTCGCCGCAAAGGCGAAGGTGGCAGTCGTCTGATCCGTCGAAGCTGGCGGTGTGCTGGTGAGGGTCGTCTCGGGCGGAGTCGTATCGGCTGGCGCGTCGATCGGGCCGGTGTCGACGGCGACGTCGTCGAACCGGACGTCGAAGAGGCGACCTGTGCTGTTCTCGCCGAGCTGGATCGCCGTCACCTGGTTAGTGCCGAAATTCTGGAAGCTCTGGTGGATGCGTGTCCCGTCGTACCAGATCTCGACGAAACCATCACTGCCGGTGCGCACGTGCAGTTCGAGCGTATGCCAGGTGCTGGCAGCGATCGTGGTCGACGTTGTCGACCCCTGTGCCGCAACATCGTTGCGGACAGCGAGTTGCCCGGAACTCGTGAGGGAGATGCCACCGAGCGAACTAATGCCACTACGCCATTTGACGAGATTCACGGCGTTGGTACCCTGGCTCGTGACCAGAAGCCGGATCCGAAGGGAGAACTCGCTCACCGGTCGCGGCAGCGTCGCGAGCGCGTAGGAGGCAGTTCCGGCTGTCGAGAACGCACGGGCCGCGTAACCGCCAGAGAACGGCGCTTCGGTCGTCACGGTGAGGCCATTGACGCTCGACCAGCGGACGAGCGTGCCGCTCTCGAAGTCGTCCTCAAACAACCGGAGGCTGGGGGTCGTCATGGTCGCAATGGGTGAATCGACCGAAATATTGCCAGCGTTGTCGCGGGCACGGACCGTATAGCGGTAGGTCGACGCCGGCTGAACGGTCGCATCGATGGCGCTCGTCACTGGCCCGAGGCTGACGAGCAGGGAGCCATCGCGGTAGACGTCGTAACCGGCGATCCCGTTGTCATCGGAGACTGCCGACCAGCTCAGCTCGACGCGGTTCCCGCTCGTTGTCGATGCTGTCAGGCTGCTCGGGGCGGGCGGTGGGGTGCGGTCGATCGTCCAGCTCCAGGTGGCTGGGGTCGGATCCGGCTCGCCTTCGCCGTTGATCGCACGCACGCTGAACGTGTGACTTCCTTCCGAGAGACTCGTCACGAGCCAGGGACTCGTGCAGGCAATTCCGGTACTGGCATCGAGTTGGCACTCGAAGGTCGCTGCAGCATCGTTCGAGGTGAACGTGAACGTGGCACTGTCCAGATTCGTCAACGACGGCGGAGTCGAGAGTATCATCGTCTCCGGCGCACTCCGTGCAACGACCTCCCAGGAGTAGGTCGCCGGTGTCGGATCGATATTGCCAGCTGCATCGACTGCCGCAACGCTGAAGACATGCGTCCCAGGCATCAGATTGGCGTAGGATGCCGGGCTGGTGCACGGTCCGGCAGGGGAGCCATCCAAGCTACACCGGAAGGTGGCCGGTTCATTCGCGGTGAACGTGAAGGTCGCGCTCATCTCCTCGGTGGATCCAGGTGGGGTGCCGGTGAGCGTCGTTTCCGGTGGTGTCGTGTCGGGTGGCGGAGCCGATGCCGTTGTTGCCTTGAGGTTGTCGAACCGGATATCGAAGGTCCTCCCGCTACTGTTTTCGCCGAGCTGAATGCTACCGATCGGGCTGATGCCCAGGTCTTGCGTGAGCTGGAGGATGCGTGTGCTATCGTACCAGACCTCGACGAGTCCAGAATTCCCTGTGACAATGTGGACCTGAACAGTATGCCAGGTGCCAGGTGTCACGAGGGTCGATGTGATCGACGACTTGCCTATGACGTCGTTGCGGAAGCCGAGCCGGCCATTGCTCGACAGATAGACTCCGCCGACCGATCCGCCGCTCGTGTTCCGGAACTTGAGAAGATACACCGTGTTCGTTCCCTGAGCAGCGAGGAAGAACTGGAGACGCAGGGAGAGCTCGCTGACTGGACTCGGGAGATTCCGCGACGCGTATCCTGGTGTTCCGGTTGTCGACAGTGCCCGTGCGGCAAAGGATCCGGCGGCTGGCCGATCGGTGGTGATGACCAGGCCATTCACCACGTTCCATCCGGCGAGCGTTCCGGATTCGAAATCTTCGCTCAACAGCGTCTGGCCACCCGTCGGAGTGACCGGCTCACTGTCTTCCGAGCGGTTGCCAACAGCATCGAGTGCGCGGACGCGGTAGGTCGGTTCTTGGTCCGGGGAGAGCGATTTGTCGATGTACGAGGTAATCGTGCCGGGAACAGTGGCGATCACGTTTCCGTCACGGACGATCTCGTAGGTGGTCACGGCGTAGTCGTCCGACGAGGGGTTCCACTTGACCACGACCTGGGTGCTCGAGATCGCCGTTGCCTGCAGTCCGGTCGGAGTCGTTGGCGGAGTCGAATCGTTCGGCCCGTGACACGTCACGGCGGTGCTGTCGATCGGTTGTCCCCGGAGATCGATGAACGCGATGTCGGCCCGGGAGGGAAAGAGTTCGAGGAGAAGTGCTCCATACGCTGCCGGTGGCAGGTCGAACCCGGCTGCGACACGCGCATCGCTCCGGGCGAAGCCGCGGATCCCATGACCGCCAGTGCCGGCGACGATCTGGTTGATGCCGTTGGGATCCGGCTGCCCGTTCCGGTCGAGCGGTACCCAGCGCTGGTAGTTGTGGTCGTGCCCAGCGAGGACGAGTTCGACGCCGAACTGGTACAGCAGTTCCCAGATCGGCTGCAGGGCTGGCGTGTCGCCCTCCGGTCCGATACTGAAGCGTGGGTGGTGGAAGTAGGCGATAGTACAACCATCGCGATGCGCCTGGAGGTCGCTGAGCAGCCACTCGTACTGCGGCGTACCAGGCGCGAACTGGCCGAACTGACTCGTGGAGTTGAGCGCGATGATGTGCCAGCCGCCAGCGTCGACACTGTAGTAGCTGGGTGGTGAATGCCAGTAGCGGAGGTACCCCTCGGTGATACCGCCTTCGTACTCATGGTTGCCGACGACCGGGTTGGTGACAGCGCGGAATGCCGAGTAGAGGGATCCGTCCGTTCCGTAGTAGTTCAGGAACTCCGTGTACGAACCCTTTTCGTAGAGATCTCCCAAGTAGAGGAACATGTTCGGTGAGAGCGAGGCGATGAGCTGGGCGACTTGTGCTGAGTACGTCCCGTCGTTCCCACCGTCACCGACTGCAGCGATGCGGAACGGTTGCCCACTCGGCGGAGTCGAGCCAGTCGTCGGCTGAAAGCCGGTCGGGATCGGTGGCGGTGTCGTGACACCGTTCTGGAAGAACAGCGTGATGCTGGCCGGCGAGCTCACGAATCCATCGGACATGAGGGCACTCACAGTGAGTGTGTGTTGCCCGTCGACGAATTGCGTGGTCGGGAGCGTGAACTGGTAAGGAGCGAAGAACTCGGTGAGAAGGTAGTTCCCGTCCAGGGTGTAGAGCATTCGCTGCACGCGTGGAGCTGAACCGCTCGTCGTCGCGCTCGCTTCGACCGTGACCGCACCGGAGAGGAGTGCGCCGCTCGGCGGACGGCTGAGGCAGACCGTGACGAGATAGGCGCCGGACGAGGGACTCGAGGTCGCGCAGCTGGCGGCTGCGACTGGCCGTACTGTGAGCCCGAGTGTTCCGAGCGTGAGCAGCAGTGCCATGAGTCCAGCGATGACGACGTGGGGAAAGCGCGTTCGCTGCGAGGTGGAGCGATCCATCGGTTCGGTTCCTTTCGTGGCCCTAGCCCTCGCGGCGATGGTCGGACCGCCGATCAGGTTTTCGGGGGATGAGTGCCGGCAGGAAGGCTCTCGCTTCTCTATAGTCTAAGTTCGCTCTCGGCCGAGCGAGTGCTCGGTCGCTGTCCAATCGCTGGTCACGCGTTGTTCGATCGCCCACCACGCTGAGTACGCCCGCGCTTCAATTCGCTTGATGCCTGCGAGTGGCGGCGACGGTATTCCCAGCGGGGCACGGAGCGTCGCTGTGACCGGAACCGGTATCTCCCCTTCTGAGGAGGGTTGCTATCCTTCACGGGAATACCGATGTCGAGGCTGGGGGAGCGAGGAGCGCGATGCAGCCGAACGAAATCACCCGGATCACCGAGCGAGTCCTCTCGCGGCTCGACCTCTTGAACAGTGCGCGTGAGCGAGCACTCGCCGAAACTCGGCAGATCACCCGCCTGAGCGCCAACGCGGTCCGCGCGGTGCACCGCGGTGAGTTCGCGGAGGCGGAAGCACTGCTGGAAGAAGCGCGCCGGATCAAGGACGCGCTCACGGCGCACCTCGCGGAGTATCCGTCGATCTACTGGTCCGGCTATGTGCAGGACGCGCACAAGGAGTTCGCTGAAGCGCACCTGACGCTGGCACTGGTGGCCGGGCGGCCGTTACCGGGACCAGAGGCGCTCCAGGTCGAGGATGCTGTCTATCTCAATGCCCTCGGTGAGGCATGCGGTGAGTTGCGCCGTCACATTCTGGACGTCATCCGCGGTGGCGACCTCGAGCGCGCTGAGGCGATTCTGGCTGTGATGGACGAGATTTACGGCGTTCTCGTGCAGGTCGACTATCCCGATGCGGTGACGAACGGCCTGCGCCGGACGACCGATATGGTCCGCGGGGTGCTGGAACGGACGCGCGGCGACCTCACGCTGGCGGTCGAGCACCAGAAGCTCAGCGACGCGCTGGCCCGCGCTCGGCGGGCTTTCGGCCTCACCGAGGCGGGCCAGGCGAGCTGACCGTTCTGCGGCTCAGGCGACGCCACGGAGCAGCTTTTCACATTCTTCCTTGTGGCGTGTCTCGTCGGAGATGATCTCCTGGAGGTCGTTGGCCAGGCCGTAGTCGCCGAACTCCTCAGCCTGCTTCATCCGCTCGACGTAGTTCTGGATCGTCCGCTCCTCGGCCTCGAGGACGCGCTCGATCATCTCGCGGTTCGAGCTGGCTTTTGGAACGGGCAACGGCTCGTCCACTGGGACACCGCCGAGCGCGGTGATCTTGTTGGCCAGGAACAGCGCGTGGCGCAGCTCGTCCTGGATTTCCTTTTCGAAGAACTCGGCCAGCTCGATCCGATCCACGCCGGTCGCCGCGGCGGCGTAGTGGATGTACATGATGATCGCCTGGAACTCGCCAGCCAGGTCACGGTTCAACCCGTCGATCAGCGTCTTCTTGTCCATGTGGTCTCTCCTTCCCTGCGGGCCGACAAGGCCAGTATAGCGGGTCGGCTGTCAGGGCGTCGCGGCCGGTGTCCGCTCTGGTTGCCAGCGGAGATCGAGTTCGCGGTTGGCTCGCACCTCGTCCAGTCGCTTGTAGAAGGTGTTGTGCGGTGCCTGGCGCACGAACTCCGGGTCGCGTTCGACTTCTTCCGCGATCTGCCGCATCGCGGCGACGAAGCGATCGAGCGTTTCCAGGCTTTCGGTCTCGGTCGGCTCGATCATGAGCGCTTCGGGCACGATCAGCGGGAAGGCGACGGTCGGTGGATGGAGCCCGAAATCGAGCAGCCGCTTCGCGATATCCATCGCACGCACGCCGTGCCGCTTCTGACGGACGGCCGAGAGCACGAACTCGTGCATACAGGTGCGGTCGTATGGCACCTCGTAGACGTCGCGCAGGCGAGCCAGGAGATAGTTGGCAGCGAGGACGGCATCCTCGCTCACCCGACGGAGCCCTTCCGCGCCGTGCATGCGGATATAGGCCCAGGCCCGGATGTGCATGCCGACGTTGCCGTGGAAAGAATGGATCTTGCCGATCGAGCGTTCCGGCCAGTGCCAGGTGTATTCGGGATCTTCACCGGGACGCCGGACGACGACCGGGCCGGGGAGGAATTCGGCGAGGTGCGCTTTGACACCGACCGGCCCGCTGCCTGGCCCGCCACCGCCATGCGGCGTCGAGAACGTCTTGTGCAGGTTGAAGTGCATGATATCGACACCGAAGTCACCCGGGCGCGCGATCCCGAGCAAGGCGTTGAAGTTGGCGCCGTCGTTGTAGACGAGTCCCCCGACGCTGTGGATCAGGTCGACGATCTCGGTGATGTTCTCGTCCCAGAGGCCGAGCGTGTTGGGGTTGGTGATCATGATGGCGGCGGTATCCGGACCGACGAGCTGCCGCAGCTGGTCGATATCGACGTTGCCCCGCGCGTCGGACTTGACCTCGACGACGCGGAAACCGGCCATGGCCGCAGTGGCCGGGTTGGTGCCGTGGGCCGAGTCGGGGATGATCACCGTGCGGCGCTGGTGCTCGCCACGCGCGTCGAAGTAGGCCCGTGCGATCAGGATACCCGTCAGTTCGCCGTGGGCTCCGGCAGCTGGTTGCAGCGAGACGGCGTCGAACCCAGCGATCTCGGCGAGGAACTCCTGCAGCTCGTGCATGACCTGCAGGATCCCTTGTACCGTTCGGGGATCCTGCAAGGGGTGCAGGTGAGCGAAACCGGGCAAGCGGGCGACGACTTCGTTGATCTTCGGGTTGTACTTCATCGTGCACGAGCCGAGTGGGTAAAAGTCGATGTCCACCGCATGGTTGAGCTGCGAGAGCCGCGTGAAGTGCCGGACGACGTCGATTTCGCTGACTTCGGGAAGCGGGAGGTCGTCCCGCAGGTGTTCTTCCGGCAGCGGTGCTTCCGGCACGTCGAGCTCGGGGACACTGGTTCCTCTTCGACCCGGCTTCGAGAGTTCGAAAATGAGCGGTTCGACGCGCATGCGTCTGTCCTCCTCCGCGAGTTCCCAGCCTCGGCGGTAGCCTAGCATGCGCCCGGCTGTTCAGCAATCAGGGAAGTCGTACGGGTGTCGTGGCAGGCGACAGCGCGGGACAGGCGGAGCGTGCGCGGGCACACGGCGAGCGGCTCGGTCGAGTGCTAGAATCGCCACGAGCGATCGCTGCAGGGTGGAGCGCAACGGTGGCGGACGAGCGTGCGATCTACGGTGGTCAGGCAGTCCTCGAAGGCGTGATGATGCGCGGCGTCCGTCACATGGCCACGGCGGTGCGCTTGCCCGATGGACGCATCGCCGTGTGGGAGGAGTCGCTCGATCCTGCACGCTGGGCAGCGCGCGTGCGGCGCATCCCCTTCGTCCGAGGGGTCTTCGCCCTCTGGGAGACGCTCGTCCTCGGAGTGCGCGCGCTCGTCTTCTCGGCCCAGGTCGCGATGCGGTATGACCCGGAACTGCAGGACGAGCGCGGCGAGGGGACGGCGAGCGGTTCGCTCCGCGGCCTCCTCTGGGGGACAGTGGCGCTCTCGCTCGCGCTCTCGGTCGGGCTCTTCTTCCTGCTTCCGCTCGGCCTGGCGAGCGTCGTGGCCCGTTGGGTGAGCACTGGCTGGGCGATCCATCTCGTCGAAGGGACACTCCGGCTCGGTATCCTGCTCGGCTACCTGGCGCTCATCGGCCGCACGGCGGACATCGCTCGGGTCTTCGGCTATCACGGGGCCGAGCACAAGACGATCCACGCCTGGGAGCAGGGCTCGTCGCTCAGCGTCGAGGCAGCACGGCCGTACAGCGTGCTGCATCCGCGCTGCGGTACGGGCTTTCTCCTCATCGTCGTCGCACTCTCGGTCGTCGTCTTCGCGTTTCTCGGCTGGCCGTCTCTGCTCTGGCGGATCGTCTCGCGGGTCGCCTTGATTCCGGTGATCGCTGCACTGGCCTACGAAGTGATCCGGTTGGGGGCGCGGTGGTACCGGCTGTGGCCAGTGCGCGTGCTCTTGTGGCCCAGTCTCGCGCTCCAGCGCTTGACGACGCGGGAACCGGACGACACGATGCTGGAGACAGCGGTGGTCGCGCTGCACCGGGTGCTGGTCGCCGAGGGGCAGTCGGTTCCGGCGCTGGAGATCGGACGCCCGGTGATCGTCGTCGATAGTCTTGGTGCGGAGCGTTCCCAGGCGGTTGCGGTCGGGAGAGAGGCAGGGGAATGAGTACGAGCGCGAAGCTCTGGGGCGGGCGCTTCCAGAAGCCGACGCACGAGCTGGTCGACCAGCTCAACGCGTCGTTACCGTTCGACCAGCGTCTGGCCCGCCACGATATCCTCGGTTCCCTGGCGCATGTCACCATGCTGGCGCGGCAGGGTATCGTGTCGACGGAGGACGCGCGGGCGATCGTCCAGGGGCTCCGCGCCGTCCTCAGCGAGATCCAGGAAGGACACTTCGACTTCCGGCTGGCCGATGAGGACATCCATCTCAGCGTCGAGCGACGGCTCCGCGAGCTGATCGGCCCGGTCGCTGGCCGGCTCCACACCGCACGGAGCCGCAACGACCAGGTCGCCCTCGACTTCCGGCTCTGGCTCCGCGATACCATCCTCGACATTGCCGAGGGGATCGTCGAAACGGCTCAGGCGCTGCTCGATGTGGCCGAGGCGCATCCCGATGTCGTCATGCCGGGTTACACCCATCTGCAGCGGGCACAACCAGTCCTGCTCGCCCATCACCTGCACGCCTACGTGACGATGCTCGGTCGCGATCTCGCCCGGCTGCGGGAACTCTACGGGCGCGTCAACCGGTCACCCCTCGGCTCCGGAGCGCTGGCTGGCGTGCCGTACCCGATCGATCGCCAGCTCGTCGCTGATCTCCTGGCGATGGACGGAATTTTGGAGAACAGTATCGATGCTGTTTCCGACCGCGACTTCGCCCTGGAGTTCCTGGCTGCTCTCGCCATCCTGATGGCGCATCTCTCGCGGCTGGCCGAAGAACTCGTGCTCTGGTCGACCAGCGAGTTCGGCTTCATCGAGTTCGACGACGCGTTCGCGACCGGTTCATCGATCATGCCGCAGAAGAAGAATCCGGATGTCGCCGAGCTCCTGCGCGGCAAGAGCGGACGCGTTTTCGGACACCTTATCGGTCTGCTCACAGTCGTCAAGGGGCTCCCGCTCGCCTACAACAAGGACTTGCAAGAGGACAAGGAAGGCGTGTTCGACGCCGCCGATACGGTCACGCTGCTCCTGCGCGTCGTCCCGCCGATGCTGCGCACCATGCGGATCGATCGGGAGCGGATGGCTGCGGCAGCCGAGGCGGGCTTCACGCTGGCGACCGATGTGGCGGATGCGCTCGTCCGGGTCGGCGTGCCGTTCCGGGAGGCGCACGAGGCAGTCGGCCGGCTGGTCGCGTACTGTATCGCCAACCGGAAAACGTTCGCCGAGCTGAGGCATGAGGAGCTGGCGCAGTTCCATCCCCAGCTGGCCACGGTCGACCTCCCGTGCACGGCCTGGGATGCTGTTCGGGCGCGCGAGCATCCGGGCGGGACGGGGCCGGAACAGGTGGCCCGCGCGCTCGCCACGAGCCGGAATCAGCTCGCCGAAGCGAGCGAGTGGATTGTGGCGCAGCGGCGTCGCATCGAGCAGGCGTTCGCGCGCCTGCTGAGCGAGGATCTGCCATGACGAGCGTCGAGCCGGAAGCGCGATCCGTCGAGCGAGAGCGCATCCGTGTCGAACCGGTGCGGACGAGCGAGGAACTCGAACTCGTCTACGCCATCCGGAGCGAGGTGTTCGATCGCGAGCAGCATCTCACGACGTGGGTACGGGACTATCCGGAGGACGGGCGGAGTCTCAACGTTCTCGCCTGGATCGACGGCGAGGCGGTCGGCACCGGGCGCGTCTCGCTCTGGGGTGACGAGGCGCAGGTCGCCTGGGTCGCCGTGCGCCGGCCGTACCGGGGGCGGGGTGTTGGCCGGGCGATCATGGAACATCTGATCCGCTGGGCAGAGGAACACGGCGCACGGGTCGCCACCCTTAACGCGCAAACTCATGCGCTCGAGTTCTATCGGAAGCTCGGTTTTCGGCCGATCGGGCGACCGTTCTATATGGCGCATATCGAGCACCAGCTCATGGAACGCGAGCTCCAGCCACGTGCACAAGGGGGAACGGCATGACGACCGTACGGCAGCCGATTCTGCTCCAGAAGAAGCCGGAGTGGTTCCGCGTACGACGCGAGCACGGGCCGAACTATCTCGAGCTGCGACGTCTGGTTCTCCAGGAAGGGCTCCATACCGTCTGCCAGGAGGCACGGTGCCCGAACATCTACGAGTGCTGGAACCAGCGGACGGCCACCTTCATGATCCTCGGTGACCGCTGTACCCGAGCCTGCCGCTTCTGCAATGTCCGCTGGGGCCGCACCGGCACGGTCGACCTGGACGAGCCGCGCCGTGTGGCCGAAGCGGTCGAACGGCTCGGGCTCGACTTCGCAGTGATCACGTCGGTGAACCGGGACGATCTGCCCGACGGCGGGGCGAGTATCTTCGCCGCCACCATCCGCGAGATCCGCACCCGCATCCCTTCGTGCGGCATCGAGGTGCTCATCCCGGACTTCCAGGGCAACTGGGACGCCCTGCGGATCGTGGTCGAAGCCAAGCCGGAGGTTATCGCGCACAACATGGAAACGGTGCCCCGGCTCTTCCGGCAGATTCAGCCGTGGGACGACTACGGCCGTAGCCTCGAGCTGTTCCGCCAGGTGCGAGCGATGGATCCGACGATTGCCCTGAAGTCCGGCCTCATCGTCGGTATGGGCGAAACGTGGGACGAACTCCTGGCGGTCATGCGTGACCTGCGTGCGGTCGGCGTGGAAATCCTGACGATCGGCCAGTATCTCCCACCCACGCCCCGACACTATCCGCTCGATCGCTACTACACGCTGGAGGAATTCGAAGCGCTCCGCCGGATCGGCGAGGAGGAGCTCGGGTACGTCTACGTCGAGTCGGGCCCGCTGGTGCGCTCGTCGTATCATGCGAAAGAGCAGTACGAGCGGTACCGCCAGCGCCGGCTCGCGGAGCAGACGGGGTGAGCAAGGGTGACGAGCGAACCGGTCGTCGTCCTTCAACTCGGGCGGGTTGCCTACGAGGCTGCTTGGGAACTGCAGCGGCGGCTCGCTGCTGCCCGGCGTGCTGGGACGATTCCCGATACCATTCTCCTGCTCGAGCACGAGCCGGTGTTCACGACGGGTCGGCGCGGGGGAACGCACAATCTCCGCCTCTCGCTCGCGGAACTGGCCACTCGCGGCATACACTATTACGTCACTGACCGCGGCGGCGACGTGACCTACCACGGGCCGGGGCAGCTCGTCGCCTACGTCATCCTGCGGCTCGGCGAGGGACAGCGGCGTGTCCGCCGCTTCGTCGAGCGCCTCGAGGCGACCGTGCTCGATGTCCTGGAGACGTACGGGATCGCGGGCTGGCTCGATCCGGCGCATCCGGGGGTGTGGGTCGGGAACGACAAGATTGCGGCGATCGGGATCGCGATCCACCATGGTGTCACGTACCATGGGATCGCACTGAACGTGACGACCGATCTGGACCCGTACGACTGGATCGTGCCGTGCGGCATTCCTGACCGCGGTGTGACCTCGCTCGTCCAGCTGCTCGGTCGTCCACTCGAGCTCGCCGAGGTCGCTCAGCGCTGGTTGGAGGCATTCGCCCGGCGTTTCGAGCGCGACGTCCAGCTCGATCCCGAGCCGGTGCGCACGCTCGCCGATGTCCTGCCGCGCCTCATGAGCCGACCGGCGGCAGCAACCCGATCATGAGCGACTGCTCGATGATGTCGCGGCGAGCCAAGGCTTCCGCGCTGGCGATCGTCCAGCGGAGCGGGTGATCCGGGTACAGCTTTTCCAGCATCTCGCGGACTTGCCGCATCAGGTCGAGCGTCTTGTTGAAGGTGAGGACAAGATCGCCCTCGCTCAGCTCGATGAGCTGGGTGATTTCTGCCATCGTCGCGCCGTTACACCAGGCGCGCATCGCCCCGTAAAAGCCTTCGTGGTGGCCGGTCGAGAGGGCGAGGCCGTTGCGGCGCTCGATTTCGAACACTTCCTGTTCCAGACTTTCCAGGCGGCGTCGCAGGAGGACGAGCTTCGTCGGGAGCGTGAAATGGTTGGCGAACCGTGTCTCGCGGTCGAACGCGAACCAGGAAAAGACCTCGGCGACGTCCGCTGGATCGAGCCCCTTGAAGAAGTCCCGGTCGAGCATCTCGCAGATGATGAGGCCGTTGGTGTCGAATACGTCGGCCAGCGTGTCCGCCTTGTTGGTCGGATAGCCGCGGTGCAAGTAGCCGAAGTATTCGAGGACGTTGCGGATGCCGCGCAGGAGTTCGCGGACGCGTCGTTCCTCGGCGGCGATCTCGCGCCCGAGTTGTGCTTCCAGTTCGGCGCGCTCCTGCTCGAGTCGCGCGATCCGTTGCAGGTTGCGCTGGTGCTCCTTGCGCCGGTGGCAGGCGTGGCACGGGTGGCGGAAACGCTGCTGCGTGAGGTCGTGGACAGCCTGTCGGACTGCGGCGAGTCGCTCTTCGAGGCGGCGCCGTTCGGGTGCCATCCGGGCTTCCACCTGGCGCCGGTATTCGGTGAGCATCGCATCCAGGTCAGGCAACCCGAGCTGGTCGACCTCCTGCCAGATGGCCGCCAACGCCTCCTCGCTCACGATGCCGCGGACATCGCTGACCGGTTCGGGCAGGCGCGCCAGCGTCTCCGGTATCGCGACCGGCTCGACATCGTGCGGCACGTAGTCGATCTGCCGATACTCGGTCAACAGTTCGGCCGAGCCCTCGCGGGTCAGCACGAGCGCGATTCCCCCGTACGGGAGACGGTTCAGGAACAGCACCCAGCCGCGCTCGCGGGTGTGGAGCGGCGTACCGGGTGCCATCTCGCGCACCAGTCGCCGGAGGACGGGCCGCGAAGGAACGGCCCACGGGTGATCGTCGAGATCTGCCTGGAGTTCCGCGAGGTCTTGCTCGAGATGCCGCTCCTGGCTCTTGGCCTGGTTCAGCTGGGCGACGACGTTCCGGTAGTCGTAGAGCAGCTCGTCGCCGTCGAGCCCGATGAGGCAGCCGCGCGGGATCGCTTCGATCTCGTGACCGATCTGAAGGATCTCCTCTTCGAGGAGCCGGACGCGCTGGGCAGCCTGATACTGGGCCAGGCTCTTCTGGAAGAGTTGGCGGACCCGGTCGCCGCGGGGCGGGTCCCAGAGGTTGAGGACGGTGTTGTAGCGAATCGTGAAGGCTGAGCGGACCGGCTCGAGCTCGCCGGTGGCAACGGCCAGTACTTCCTTGAACGAGATCCAGGGGCTGTAGGGGACGACGACGTTGCCGCGTTCGTCCATCCCGCGGCGGCCAGCGCGGCCGGCCATCTGCTGGAACTCGTTCGGCGTCAGCAAGCGCCGGCGACGGCCGTCCCACTTCGTCATGCGCCCGATGACGACCGTCCGCGCTGGCATGTTGACGCCGAGCGCGAGCGTGTCGGTCGCGAACACGACTTTCATCAGCCCCTGGCTGAACAGCACTTCCACCAGCTGCTTGAGCACGGGCAGCAGCCCAGCATGGTGGAAACCGATCCCCTTGCTGGCCAGTTGCACGATGGTCTGGACCTGGCTCAGCTCGCGGTCTTCGGGGCGTAGCCCGGCGAGAAACGAGTCGATGACCTGGGCGATGCGCTGGCGCGTCGCCCGGTCGCGGACGAGATTGACCCGCATCATGGCCAGGCGGGTGGCGTAGTCCTCGCAGTCACGACGATTGAAGAGGAAGTAGATGGCCGGCAACATGTCCTCGGCAGCGAGCGCCTGGACGATCTCCCACGGTGGCGGTTCGGCTTCCTCCGCTTCGCGCCGGCGCTCGGCGGTGAGGCCACCGCGCGCGAGCATCGCCCGGATCTCGCCGCCGACATTGGAGTAATCGGCGACCTGGCGACCGTGATGGTCGATGACCAGCCGGAGCTTCTTGTCGTAGAAGTACCAGAGGGCCAGTGGCACCGCCCGTTCGGTGTGGACGATGAGCTTGATCGGCCGGTGCGTGCGACTGATCCAGTCGGCGATCTCCTGCGCGTTGGAGACGGTCGCCGAGAGGCAGATGAGCTGGATGTGCTGCGGACAGAGAATGATCGATTCTTCCCAGGTCGTCCCGCGATCCGGGTCGGCGAGATAGTGGACTTCGTCGAAGATCACGCACTGGACGCTGTCCAGTTCCCAAGGAGTCTGGAGCAACATGTTGCGCAGCACCTCGGTCGTCATGACCAGGATCGGTGCTCGCGGGTTCTCGGTCACGTCACCGGTGAGCAGGCCGACGTTGTCACCGTAAATGGCGCGGAGGTCACGGAACTTCTGGTTGCTGAGCGCTTTGATCGGCGTGGTGTACATGACGCGGGCACCACGCCGGAACGTCTCGTAGACGCCGAACTCGGCCACGACCGTCTTGCCCGTACCGGTCGGCGCGGCGACCATGACCGACTGCCCTTCCAGAAAGGCGAGCATCGCCTCGAGCTGGAAGGGGTCGAACTGGAAGGGATAGAAGACCGAAAACTGTTCGATGCTCTCCGGTAGCGAAATCGTCTCGGCCATGATTCCTGCTCGAGCGCTCTCCGCTCGTGATCCCGTATCTCGACGAGTATAGCAGGAGCGCTTCCCCGCTTCTGCGCTGCTCGGCTCTGTGACCGGTAGAATCGGCCGGGAGGTCGTGCGTGCGTGTCGGGCTCTTGGCATCGCTCTTGAGCCATCGACCCGGTTACCGGCGGGCAGGGGTCAGCCGCTACATCGAGGCGCTCCTGACCTACGTCCCGTGTGCGGCTCCCGACGTGCAGCTGCGCGCGTACGTGCCGCGCTCGGTCGGCCAGATGGTTTCCAGGACGCTCCCCGGTATAGACTGGCGTGAGACGCGCTGGCCCACGGAACGGCCAGTCGTCCGCATCGCCTGGGAACAGACCGTCGCGCCGTGGGCGACATTGGACTGCGACATCGTGCATGGCCCGGTGAACGTGCTCCCGCTGGCGCTCGCTCGGCCGGGCGTCGTCACGATCCATGATCTCGCCTTTCTCCATTTTCCCGAGCACTATCCGGCTGCGAAGCGGTGGTATTTGCGCCTGCTGACGGGGCTGAGCGTCCGGCGTGCTCGGCGCGTGATTACCGTTTCGGAGCATACGCGGCGCGATGTGGTCCTCACCTATGGCATCGCACCCGATAAGGTGATCGCCATCGCGAACGGGATCGACCCCGACTGGACACGGGTTCCGGATGCTGCACTCTTCCGCTGGCGGGCCGAGCGTGGTCTACCCGAGCGGTTCCTGTTGTTCGTCGGGACGATCCAGCCGCGCAAGAACCTGCTGACCTTGCTCCGGGCAATCCGCCAGTTGCCGGACAGTGTGGACTGGCCACTGTACGTCGTCGGTGCGCGTGGCTGGAAGGAGAGTCCGGTCTTCCAGGCGGTGCAGGAGCTCGGTATCGGGCAGCGCGTGGTGTTCGTCGGATACGTGCCGCTGGAGGAACTCCGTTACTGGTACAGTGCTGCCACGCTCTTCGTCTACCCCTCGCTCTACGAGGGCTTCGGGCTACCGGTTCTGGAGGCGATGGCCTGCGGCACACCGGTCGTGACGTCCGACCGGTCGTCCTTGCCGGAAGTGGCCGGCGATGCTGCGGTGCTGGTCGATCCGACCGATGCGGGAGCGCTCGCGGCGGCGATCGCTGAGCTGGCGGCCGACGAGCACCGGCGAGCGATACTGGCACAGGCTGGCCAGGTCCGAGCACGAACGTTCACGTGGGAGCGAACAGCACGAGACACCGTGGAGGTCTATCGGACGGTTGCGCGTCGAGCGGTGCACCAGCGAGGAGGAAGAGATCGATGACGAGCGGTGGTCGCCCGCTGCGTGAGGTCGGTGAAGAAGCGCTGATCGAGCAGATTGCCCGCCTGGTCGGTGATCGGCACCCGCGTGTCTGCCTTGGGATCGGGGACGACGCAGCGGTCTGGCGACCGCGGTCCGGACACGAGCTCGTCGTCACGACCGATACGCTGATCGAGCGGGTGCATTTCCGTCTCGAGTGGACGGACTGGGCGACGCTCGGGCACAAGGCTCTCGCTGTCAACTTGAGCGACATCGCTGCGATGGGCGCGCTGCCTCGCCTCGCGCTCGTCGACCTCGCGGTCCGCGGTACGGAACGCGATCGCGACATCGCTGAGTTCTATCGCGGCGCACGGATGCTGGCACAGCGCTTCGGTGTCGCGATCGTCGGGGGCGATACCACGCGCTCGCCGCTGGGTGTCGCGATCTCGGTCACGGTGATCGGCGAGAGTCCTCGTGATGGCCGGCCCCTGCTGCGGCGCGATGCCGCGCGACCGGGCGAGCTGATCGCTGTCACCGGGCCGCTCGGGCTGGCGGCGGCTGGCCTCCGTGTTTTGGAACGGGGACTGAAGACCCTGGATGGGAATCCGATCATGCAGGAGCGGTACCATCGCCCACAACCGCGTGTGCGCGAAGCCTTGCTGCTCCGCCGGTGTGGCGTTCGCGCGGCGATGGACATCAGCGATGGACTACTGGGCGATCTCCACAAGTTGTGCCAGGCGAGCGGAGTCTCGGCGGTCGTCGATCTTCTGCGTGTGCCGGTGCCCAACGCGGTGAAGTGGGCTTTCCCGGACTGGGAGGAGATCGCGCTGCGTGGTGGCGACGATTACGAGTTGCTCTTCACCGCTCCACCCAGCGTTTTCACGCGGGTGGTGCGCGCGTTCGAACGCGCGGGATTGCTGCCACCGCGTGCGATCGGTGAAGTCGTCGAAGCCGGATCAGGTGGCCCGACCGTCCTGCTCCGCGACGTGGCCGGGCGCTGTCGACCGGCCGAGGCCCGCGGATACGACCACTTCCGTAGCAGCTGATCTGCTGGGATGCCGCGGCGTGGTAGCATGCCATCGAATGACGACACGCGGAGCGGAGCGATGGACGCGGCACGACTCGAATTGTGTTTTCTCCCGGCGACCGAACTCCTCGCCGAGTACCGTCGTCGCGCCCTTTCGCCGGTCGAGGTCGTCGATGCCGTACTCGAGCAGATCGACCGGCTCGACCCGAGGCTCCATGCCTTCATCACGGTGACGGCTGAGGAGGCGCGGCAGCAGGCGCTCGAAGCCGAATACGCCTACGCGCACGGTGATCGGCGTCCGCTGCTCGGCGTGCCGGTGTTGATCAAGGACGTGACACCGGTCGCCGGTGTGCGCTGGACGCGCGGCTCGCTGCTCTGGATGGAACGCATCGCTACGGCGGATGCGCCGATCGTCGAGCGGCTGCGGGCTGCTGGCGCGGTCATCATCGGCAAGACGAATACCCCTGAACTCGGCTGGAAGGGCGATTCCGGCAATCGTCTCATCGGGCCGACCCGGAATCCATGGCATCTCGAGCGGACCGCTGGCGGTTCGAGCGGGGGTGCGGCGGCAGCAGTGGCAGCTGGGATGGGACCGCTGGCCCAGGGGACGGATGGAGCCGGGTCGGTGCGGATTCCAGCGTCGTTCTGTGGGATTGTCGGATTCAAGCCCTCGTTCGGGCTGGTGCCCTATTACCCGCCGAGCGCGGTCGAACTCCTGGCGCATGTCGGTCCGATGGCGCGCACCGTCACCGATGCCGCGCTCATGCTGGCAGTGATGGCCGGGCCGGACCCGCGCGATCGGAACTCCCTGCCGGATACTGGAGTGGACTTCACCAGGTTGGAGGATGGCGTCCGGGGCAAGCGCCTGCTCTGGCTGGCGCGCGTCGGAGAGGTTCCGGTCGACCAGGAAGTCGCCGAGATCGCGCGCCAGGCGGCGCGCGCCTTCGAGGAGCTGGGCTGCAGCATCGACGAGCGCACCGAGCCGTTGGAAGATCCGTACCCCGGTCTCGA
>BEID01000002.1 GCA_002898975.1 bacterium HR27
AACGATCTCCCAGCGCCGGATCGGCTTGGACACGATGGCGTGGAGCGTCCCCTGCTCGATCTCGCTGGCGATGGTGCCGACCGAGGCGAAGATGGTCATGACACCAGCGAGAAAGTTCACGGTCCAAAGCCCGAGCAGCACCATGGCACTGGCGAAGACTTCGTAGGGCAAGACGGTTCTCGCTCCAGTCGCGGCGCGCCGCGCTTCCATCGCACGCCAGTCCTGGACGAAGAGGTGAAAGCCCCACACGTAGAGAGCGGCGAAGATCACGCTCAGGAGCACGACACCCAGAACGAGCTTCTTGCGCAAGCCTTCCCGGAATGTCAGACGTGCGATGACGAGCGCCTTGCTCATACCGGTGACTGCTCCTGGTCCTCGACGAGCCGTACGAACAGGTCCTCCAGCGAGCGACGCTCCGGGATGACGCCGTAGACGGGTACGCCAGCTGCAACGAGCAGGTCGACGGCACGGGCGATCGTTGTCTCGTCCGGTGCCCGGGCGATGAGAACGGGGTGCTCGCCGGAACGGACGTCCTCCACCTGAACGATCCGCTCCAGCGCGGCCAGGGTACCGTCCGGCAAGGCGCCGAGGCGGAACTCGACGACGAGCTCGCCGCGCAGGAGTTCGTCCAGTGGACCGATCGCGATGACGCGTCCGTGGTTGACGAAGGCAACGCGATCACAGACGGCTTCGACCTCGCTCAAAAGATGCGAATTGAGGAAAACTGTGACGCCGTCGGCACGGAGTCGACGGATCAAGTCGCGGACGTCGCGGCGTCCGAGCGGGTCGAGCGCTGAGGTCGGCTCGTCGAGGATGACCAGGCGCGGCGCGGCCAGCAGAGCCTGAGCGATCCCGATCCGTTGCTGCATGCCCTTCGAATACGTGCGGACACGCCGCCGTGCTGCCTCGGTCAGGCCGACCAGCTCGAGGACTTCGGGAATGCGCCGGCGCCGCTCGGCACGACTGAGCCCGTACAGTTGGCCGTGGAGGTCGAGGAGTTCCTCCCCTGTCAACCAGTCGTGGAAACGGAAGAGTTCCGGAAGATAGCCGATCTGGCGGCGTGCCCGGTGATCCCCGAGTGGGTAGCCGAGCACCCGCCCGTCACCTGCCGTCGGCCGGATCAGTCCGACGAGCATCTTGACAGCGGTCGTTTTGCCGGCCCCATTGGGCCCGAGGAAGCCGAAGACTTCGCCATATCCGACGGTGATGCTGAGGTCCGCCAGCGCCACGCGGTCTCCGTAGACTTTCCGGAGACCGCGTGTCTCGATGGCCCACTGGGTCACCAGTATCGGCTGGTCGCGCTCTTCCATACTCCGGGTCACCAGCTCCTGTCAGGCTAGCGGAGCGAGCGTGCGACAGCGAGCGTCTCGTCCGCGCTCAGGTTCCCGCCGACGACGTGGAGGATGCCACGTTCCTGCCAGAGCACCGCAGTCCCGTCCGGAGACTCGATGAGCAGGCCGCTCGTTCCACGCAAGGACACGGTGCGTGACGCGGCGTTCTCAGGAAGCGGAATGATGAGTGTCTCGCGCCAGTCGCGAACGGCGCGGATTTGTGCCACGACGTCGGGCGGCAAGCCGGGGAGCATCAGGAGATCCTCACGCAGGAGTTCCGGGTCGATCTCCGGCGGCAGCTCCAGCGTCGGGCTCTCCAGTTCGGCGACGACGAGCGCTTGCTGGTCACCGACTTGCCAGACCTGCGCGGCGCTCGCTGGTACCGTGAGTCCGACCGTGACGGTCGGCGTGACCGCTGGATCCGGCAAGCTCGCGAACTGCAGCCCGAGCTGGCTGAGTGCCTGCTGAGCCTGGGCGACATCGATCGTCACTTCGTGATGACGCGCGTCACCGACCAGATAGCGCGGTTGGACCGAAGCGAACGCTTCGGGGACTGCCGACGGAACCAGCGGTGTCCGCCCGAGATGGGCGGCGACATCGTCGAGCGACCCAACTTCACGGATACCCTCTCTCTGATCCGGTGGGCTGAACTGGAACGCCTGACTCAGGCGTTCGTGCAGTGCTGTCCGATCGCTTTCCGGAACGGTACCGAACTGCTCGCTCAGGGTACGGATCGTGTCGGCAGGAATCGTGATGGCAGCGAATTGTTGGATCCGGAAGCGCTGGACCAGCTGGTCCGCCAGCGCACCGAGCGGTGCGAGCCAGACAACGAGCGCGACAGCGAGCGTCGCGGCGAGGAGCGAGCTGACGACTCGGAGACGCGGCATGGTCCGTTCCTTTCGGGTAGGATGCGGAACGACAACATCGGCTGGCCGATCAGCCTCCAGCGATGCCAGGACTTGGGCGACGAACAGCGCGTTGGAGCGGAGTTCTTCCACTCGCTCCCGACAACGCAAGCACGTCGCGAGATGCTGACGCGTCGCCGGGTCATCCGGTTCGTCGATGAAGCGACGCAGCGTACCGATCGACGGGCACCCTCGACGACGCCATTTCATTGTGCCACCCCCTCCGTCTTCTGGACGAGCGCCTCGTAGTGCTCACGGAAGCGACGCTCGGCACGCGCGAGGAGCGTACCGACGGAACTCTGGCGAAGACCGAGCGTCGCTGCGATGTCTTCGTAGCTCATGCCGCAGGCCCGCAGCGCGAGCAATGCTCGATCGCGCTCGGACAACTGTTCGAGAACGTTCCGGACCAGCAGCGAGGTCTCGACGTGCGTCTCACCATCTGTGCCTGCCCGGCGGTCGAGCCAGTCCAGCCGGAACCAGCGGAGCCAGTGGAAACGGGCTCGGCGGCGGCTGCGCAGGACGTTCAACGCGGTATTCGTCGTGACGCGAGCGAGCCAGAGCTGCAAAGCTCTCGGACCCTCCAGGACCGGTGGGCGCTCGTAGAGGCGAAGGAAGACGTCCTGGCAGATGTCCTCGGCATCGTCGCGGTGACCCACGATGCGGAGCGCGATCCGGTACACGTATGCCCGGTACCGCTCGTGGAGAATCGTGAACGCACGCTCGTCACCGTGCCGGGCGGCCTCGAGCAGTTCGCCGTCGCTCACACTCGCTGTCTGGAGCACGTCGCCGACTCCACTCCCTTGCTAGATAAAAACACCGCTGAGCGGCACGGTGTGACACCACCCAGCGGTGCTGACCGAACCGGGCAGGAGAAATGGCGTCAGCTGCCCATCACGGGGTCGGGGAACCGGCTGGCGTACGAGTTGGAGCTGGGGTCACCTGCGGTGTCCGTGCTGGCGTGGACGCCGGAGTACCAGTTGGTGTGCGAGCTGGGCTCACCGTCGGTGTGCGTGCTGGGGTCGCAGCTGGTGTCCGGGCGGGTGAGGCAGCCGGTGTGGCTCGCGGCGTCTGGGCTGGCGTCGGTGTGCGTGGGGCCGCAGCTGGCGTGGCTGCCCGGGTCGGTGTCGGGGTGGCTCCACCACCACGACAGGCCGGGAGAGCCGTCACGACGAGCGCCAGTAGGACGAGCAGAGGAACGACAAGACCGATACGACCGATACGCGGTACTCGCACGATCGTCACCTCCTTTCCTCTCGAGAACGGTCGCGAGCGAGGAGAGCAGGACTCTCGTTGCTGCTCTCCATCCACGTTGAACACCGCACGGCCTGGGAGGTTTGACAGCCGCGACAGGTGGAACGCTGTGGTACAGTCGGCGCCGGTCGACGAGCACGGGAGTTCGTCCAGGAAGGGACACGACGGATGGTACGACGAGGAATCCTGCCGCTTCTCTTCGTTCTGAGCGTGGTGCTGGTTGCCTGCCGGTCGAATGCGCCGACTGCGACACCGAACCCGACGCAGCCGGTCGCCACGGCGACCGCAGCGGCCTCTCCGACCGAAGCTGGGACACCGACCGGCGTGAGCACGCCGACTGCGAGCGTCGGGCGCATCGTGTTGAAGCCACCTGACCTCACGGTTCGGAGCGAGGCGGGTGAGCAGACCGCGACGCTGGGGCCGTTCTTCTGGGTCCTCGATTCCGGTTTTGCCGGCGAGACATCGGCGCCAGGTCTCGTACCGCCGAGCGATCGACCGCTACCCGTTCGATCCGGAGAGACACTGCGCTTCGGGTTGAGCGAAGACCGTCCACCCCAAACGGTCAAGCTCGCGGTCTATCCCCAGGAAGGAAACTTCGAGAAGATCGCGGCTGATCCGGGAGCGCCCGAGGGGTTCGTCGTCAAGACCGATCCGGTGACGGAGACGGAACCGACCGTAGAGGGATCGGGGTTCAGCTGGACCGTACCCGAGTTGCCAGCGGGACCCTACTTCATTCGGGTCGAGATCGAATGGCCCCAGCATCCGAAGAACCCGCGTCCGGATAAGGTGCCACGGGCGGTCTACGCGTTCTGGGTGCAGGTATCCTGAGCGACGCTCCGGCGATGGTGGCGACCGGGGTCCCAGCGGGGTTGCTCTTGGCCTGTCTACTCGGTAGCATGCTGGGGTTAGGCTGGCATGCCCTGTTCGGCCGGCGGCTCTGGCAGTTACCGCTGTACTGGCTCGGCGGCGTGTTCGGCTTCCTCGGCGGGATGGTCGTGAGTTCGCTGACTGGGCTCGCCGTCTACCGGGTGGGGACCGTGCCGTTGTTCGAGGGGAGCATCGGGGCACTGCTGGTATTGGGCGTCGTGTGGCTCGTCATGACGCCGGCCGAACCACCACGGACGCGGCGGCGGAGCCGGCGGCCTATCGACGGCTCGACTGGGAAGGGGTAGGGAATGCGGCGTGGCTGGCTGTGGGCGATCGTCGGCGGCTTACTCATCGTCTTCGTTGTCCTCTTCGTTGTCCTCTACTTGCTCGGAGGTCCAGAACAGTCACCGCTAGAGCGCGTCCGCGACATCGCAGTAATCTTTCTCGCCTTGTCGGCCGTCCTAGTCGTGCTGCTCCTCGGTGCGCTGGTCGGTATCGGTATCTGGTTGGCACTCCTGATCCGCGATCACCTCATCCCGTTGCTCGGCGCAGCGACGGAGACGATGACGCGCGCCAAGGGAACGGTCGAGTTCGTCGGTGAGACCGTTGCCCGGCCGATCATCCGTACCTATGGGCGGGTGGCTGGCTTGCGGGCATTGATCCGCACGCTGACTCGTGGGTGAGGCCGTCAGCGCGCGTGCCGCCCGCACCAGCGCCTGCTGCCCGTACTCGGACTCCGCTCATCTGCCCGCTCCCCGCCTCGGTGGGTCGATGGTGCTTGGCAGCGGCCTTTTCTGCCCGCTAGACTGAACACATACCCGAGCCCACGGGCTGCCCCGCAGACTCCGCTGTTCGAGCTCGTCGTGGGAGTTCAGCCATGCTGACCGAAACCGAAGCAGCTATCCGGCTGGTCATCGCATTGCTGCTCGGCGGTTTGCTCGGCTTCGAACGCGAGTTGAGCGCCAAACCTGCTGGTCTCCGGACGCATATGCTGGTCGCGGAGGGTGCGGCCCTGTTCATGGTCTGTTCGATGCTCCTGATGGAGCAGTATTCGCGACCCGGAACGGGCGCTTTCATCGATCCGAGTCGTATCGGTTCGACGATCGTCACGGGCGTCGGCTTTCTGGGTGGCGGCATGATCCTGCGCTCGCGTGACCGTGTGTTCGGCTTGACGACGGCAGCAGGAATCTGGGTCGCGGCCGCGATCGGGATGCTGGTGGGTGCCGGCTATTACCTGATCGGAATCATCGGGACACTCCTCGCGGTGACGACGATCGTCTTCGTGCGTCGAATCGAGCACTACCTCCGTGTCCCGGAGCGTCAGCGTGAGCGGCCACTCGACGAACTACCGGTCGAGGAGTGAGCGAGATGCCGATACGAGTCAAGCGTGTCTACGAGCCAGCTGATCCGGGCGACGGCGAACGGTATTTGGTCGAGCGGCTGTGGCCACGCGGCGTGCGGCGCGAGGCACTGCAGCTGACGGCCTGGTTGCGCGACGTGGCCCCGAGCGATGCGCTCCGCCGCTGGTACGGACACGACCCGGCTAGGTGGCCGGAGTTCCAGCGACGTTATCGTGCTGAGCTTCTCGCGAATCCGGCCGCCTGGCAACCGCTGCTCGAAGCAGCTCGGCGTGGCGTGGTGACGCTGCTCTTCAGCGCCCGTGACACGGAACGCAACAGCGCCGTCGTGCTGCGCGCGTTCCTCGAGGAGCAGCTTTCGACTGACCTCACTGCTCGCTGAGGAAGCAGCCGCGTTGCGCTGCCGCTCGCACAGCCCGCCGCGGATCGAGGACGAACGGTCCATCGGCGGAGAGGCGGACGCGGATCTCTGCTGCGCGTTCGACGTGGAGCTCGCGCTCGCCGTCGAGTGCCAGCGTGCAAGGGCGACGGTCGATCCGAAGCGAGGTGCCGAGAGGGAGCGTGCGCCACGAACGGACGGTGACAGCTCGTACCAGCCCAGGTGCGAGCGGCGCAGTTACCTGAAGGGTACCAGTGCCCAGTTCGACCACAGCGCCGTGCTGCTCGTCAGTGTGGCCGATGAGTGCGGCTGGCACAGCAGCGAGTCCGATGACACCGGGGAGAAGCCGTGCCACGACGATCAGCTCGATCGTCGTGGGGTCCCAGATGGCTCGCGAGCCGATGAAACGCTCCCGCGAGACAGCGACATCGATCAAGGCGATATCCACGAGCGTCCCGTCGATCCAGACCTCGAGGCGAGGCACTCGTTCCAGGCAGTCGCCGAGCTGACCGGTCGCGAGTAGACCAGCGGCGAGCCCAGCGATCGTCCCGTCGACGAAAAAGGGGAAGACGTTGTTGGTTCCGGTGGCGATCGGGACCAGCGGGAGCGTGCCGCATCGACGAGCGACGACCCGGTTCGTCCCGTCACCACCGAGCGTCACGATGCAGGCGACATCGTGCTCGGCAAGCCAGGTCGCCGCTCGTTCGGAATCGCTCGCGGTGAATTCGCACGGAACCGGTATCGGGCGGAGGTCGAGCGCGAGCATCAAGCCAGCAGCGGCGCGCTCGACGATACCGAAGCTGTCACGCAGGTACCACACCCGCTCGACCCCGCTCGCGGCCAGCCCGCTCAGGATCCGGCGGACGATCCGCACTTTCTCCTGGTTGTCGAACGGGGAGGCGAGCGCGACGAGCCGTCGGACATCCTTCCCGGCGGCCGGATTGGCGATGATACCGACGCTCGCTCCTGTCTTGCTTTCCGTCACACGATCTCCCGTACTGCAGCGATGACCCGCTCCGGGCTCGGGATGTAGAACTGCTCGAGCGGCGGACTGAACGGCACCGGCGTATGCGGTGCCGTGACCAGTTTGACGGGCGCATCGAGATAATCGAACCCTTTGTCGACGGCCAAGGCCGCGATGTCAGCCGCGACCGAGCAGCGTGGATTGTCTTCGTCGACCACCACCATTCGTCTCGTCTTGGCCAGGGAACTCAGAACCGTGTCCTCGTCGAGTGGCGAGAGCGTGCGGAGGTCGACGACTTCAGCATCGATCCCTTCAACAGCCAGGCGCTCGGCAGCCTGGAGTGCCACATGCACCATGCGGGAAATCGCAACGATCGTGACGTCGCTCCCTTGTCGCTTGATGTCGGCCTTGCCGAGCGGGACGATGTAGTCACCTTCGGGCACCTCGCCGGTCACGTCGTAGAGCATCTTGTGCTCGAAGAACATGACCGGATCATCGTCGCGGATGGCGGCGATGAGGAGCCCTTTGGCGTCGTACGGCGTCGCCGGGGCGACCGCCTTCAAACCGGGCATATGGGCGAACACCGAATAGTGGCATCCGGAATGTTGCCCGGCTGCGCCGAAGCCCGCACCGATCATCGTGCGGATGACCATGGGAACCTTCGCCTTACCGCCGAACATGTAGCGCAGCTTGGCACCCTGGTTGAAGATCTGGTCCATACAGACGCCGAAAAAGTCGACGAACATAAGCTCGGCGACCGGGCGGAGGCCAGTTACGGCGGCGCCGACGGCTGCACCGATGAATCCCGCTTCGCTGATCGGGGTATCGAGAACGCGCTGGCGCCCGAACTCGCTCACCAGACTCTTGGTCACGCCCAGGGGGCCACCCCAGGCACCCTCCTGCTCGATATGCTCGACCGTCGCACCACCAGCGACGTCCTCACCCATCAGGATGACGGTCGGATCCCGGCGCATCTCGAGTCGCAGTGCCTCGTTGATCGCTTGCCGGTAACTCAAGACACGGGTCGCGACGACCATCGCAGCGCTCCTTTCATCAATGGCGGAACGCCAGCTGCTCGGCTGGATAGCTGACATACACGTCGGTCAAGCACTCTTCCGGTGGTGGGTAGGGACTCGTCTCGGCGAACTCGACTGCCTCGTCGATCGCACGCTTGACGGAGGCGTCGATCGCATCCAGTTCGTCCTCGCTGAGGAGGCCCTGGCTCAAGACGGTTTGCCGGAAGCGCTGGATCGGGTCACGCTGGCGGTAGGACGCTTCCTCCTCTGCCGTCCGGTAGGTCGCGGCATCACCCTGGAAATGGCCGTAGTACCGGAAGGCACGGCATTCGAGCAGTGTCGGCCCCTCACTGCGCCGGGCTCGCGCGATCGCTTCGCCAGCTGCTTCGTAGACAGCGAACACGTCAGTGCCGTCGACGAGGACGCCTGGCATGTCGTAAGCCGCGGCACGCGAGGCGATGTCCGGTGCCGCGCAGTGGTACGTCCATGGGGTCGATTCGGCATACAGGTTGTTCTCGCAGACGAAGACGACCGGCAGTTTCCAGATGGCCGCGAGGTTCATCGCCTCGTGCGTCGTTCCTTGCTCAGCTGCACCGTCGCCGAAGAAGCAGACCGCCACGTGGTCCGTCCCCAGCGTCTTCGCGGTCAAGCCGGCGCCGCACGCGATCGGGGGGCCACCACCGACGATCCCGTTCGCACCGAGCATCCCTTTGTCGACGTCGGCGATGTGCATCGAACCACCTTTGCCTTTGCAGACGCCTGTCGCCTTGCCGTAGAGTTCGGCCATCATCGCCTTCACGTCGACACCCTTGGCGATACAGTGCCCGTGCCCGCGGTGTGTGCTGGTGATGAAGTCCCGGTCGGTTAGATGCGCGCACACGCCGACTGCGATCGCCTCCTCGCCAGCGTAGAGGTGGACGAAGCCGGGCAACTTGCCGGCAGCGAAGAGTTGTGCGACGCGGTCCTCGAACGCGCGGATGAGTGCCATCCGCTCGTAGATCCAGAGCAACCTCTCGCGCGGGATGTCCATCCTGCACCTCCCTCGTGCCGTTCACTCAGGTCGCGTCCACTGCGAGCCAGTTCCCCAGCCAGGCTGTCACTTCCGCCAGCACGCGTGTGAATACCGGATGGCTCGGGTTGAGCCAGTTGAAATGCCCCATGCCATCGAGCAGCACGAGGCGCTTCGGTTCGCGGGCTCGCTCGAAGGCAGCCAGCGATTCGTCCGGTGCGACCAGGGCGTCCTGCCGACCATGGATGAGGAGGAGCGCGCGCGGAGCGATCCGCTCAACTTCACGCTCGGGTTCATACTCGAGGAGCGCTTCGGCCGAATCGAGCGTCACGTCCGGGTCGACGACGAGATCGGGGAAGCGTTTCACGAGTTCACGGAGCGTCACCTGCGTTTCCGGATCCGGCGGCATGATGCGGGAAAGCGGAACGCGTTGCGGCGTGTCCAGACGGACGCGCTCCCGCCGGTCGCGGGCGAGTTCTTCGAGAAACAGCCGCCATTCCCATTCGGGACGCAGACTGCGGAGCCAGCGGCGGCCGTTCGTGACCGGTGCGATGGCGACGCAGGCGCGGACGCGCTCGTCGAAAGCGGCGACTGACAACGCGTGGGCGCCACCCATGCTCAGGCCGGCGACCGCCAGGCGACGCGCATCGACCGCTGGGTGCGTTTCCAGCACCGTCAGCGCTGCCCGTGCGTCGCGGATCCGCCCGAAGGGGAGAAGCCTTCCGCGCGGCCCTTCACTGGCACCGAAGCCGCGGTAATCGAAGATCAGCGCCGCATAGCCTGCCTGGGCAAGTGCCTGGGCGAGGAGCGGCATCCCGAGTTCCTTGATACCGTGGATGCCGGTGCAGAGCACGACGCCGGGAAGGCGTCCGGTCGTTTCGGGGGGAAGGAACAGTTCGCCGGCGAGTGCGTAGCCATCGCTCCAGAAGCGAACCGGCTCACCGCTCGGTCGAGTCGGCACGGCTCGTGCAGCGAGATACCGCTCGACATCCTCGGCGGTGATCCGGCCACCTGGCCCCGTGCCGGGGACGCGAGCGAGGTCGATGCCGTGGTCGCGCGCGAGTTTACGGGCAGCTGGCGTCGCGCGCACTTCGCTCGTCAGGGGCGTTGCGCGCGCTGGACCGGTCGGGGACGCCGCTGGGCTATCCCAAGACGTGTCGGAACGCGCGACCGACGCTGCTGGGACCACGCTGGCGAGGTCGACGTCTTCACCTGGCTCGGCGATCACCGCGACCGGTGCAGCGACCGGTAAGGTCGCGCCTTCCTCGGCAAGGACATGGCTGAGGATACCGGAAGCCGGGGCTTCGACCTCGACGGTGAGCTTTTCCGTCTCGACCTCGAGGACAGGCTCTCCAGCCTGCACCGGTTCCCCTGGTCGTTTGAGCCACCGACCGACCCGCCCCTCGGTCATCGTGAGCCCGAGCTTGGGAATGACAACGACCGTGGCCATCCTCGCCACCCATCCATTATCAGATGCTCGTCCGGAAACCTGGTTACAGGCTAACCACCCTCTCTCCGGCTGTCAAGAGTGGTTCCTCCGGGATCTTGGCTCGATGCAGGGTGTGGTGCGCCCCCGAATCGTGTCGCGCGCATATACTCAGCGGCAGTCGGTGACCGACCGGTCATCGGGTTGCTTTCCGTGCTGGAACCAGGGAGGAGTACGATGGGGGCGGAAGGGGCGGCTGCCGCGGGAGCCCGAACTGCTCAACGTGTCTCGGTTTGGGATCCGCGCGGTGTCGCGTTGATGGCGTGGGCGCACTTCTCGCACGACTTGTATCCATCGTTCCTCGGCGTGCTCGTGCCCGCGATCCAAGCGAAGCTCGGTGTCTCGCTCTTTCTGGCGAGCGCGATGGTCCCTGCGCAGCAGCTCCCGTCGATCGTCCAGCCGCTGCTCGGCTATATCGCCGATCGGACGAGCCGGCGGTGGTTCGTCGTCCTCTCGCCTGGTGTTGCTGCTCTCGCACTCTCTTCGATCGGGATCGCACCGCATTTGGCGATCGTGCTCTTACTTCTCCTCGTCTCGGGTTTGGCCTCGGCTGCCTTCCACGCACCGGCAGTCGCACTCGTCGGCGAGTTCGGTGGTCAGCGGCTGGGGCGAGCGATGGCGATCTTCATGGCTGGGGGTGAGCTGGCACGGACTGTCGCACCGGTGATCCTGACAGCAGTGATCGCGCATCTGACCCTCGACGGTATGCCACTGGTCATGGTGGTGGGGCTCGCTGCCTCGACGAGTCTATTCTTCTTCCTGCGCACGGAAGAGAGCGATGCGATCGCGCGACGTCAGGCTGGGAGCGTGCGGATCCGCACCTTGTTGCGGGAGCGTCGTCGCCCGTTCGTCGGCCTGCTCGGTTCGGTCGTCGCCAACACAGCCGCGCTGACGCCGCCGAGCTTCTTCCTCGTCGAATACCTCCTGGAACGCGGTCGCAGCGAGTGGTATGGCGGGTTGGCGCTCTCAGCCTTCTATGCGAGTGGGATCGTCGGTGGGCTAGTCGGGGGCTCGCTGTCCGACTGGATCGGGCGCCGCGGCGCACTGCTTTTGTCTTCGCTCGGGACAGCGCCGCTCCTCGCGCTGTACCTGGCGACCGAAAACGGGAGCTGGCTGATGCTCCCGCTGCTCGTCATTATCGGCGTCTTCGCCACGCCGCCGCGTTCGGTGACGCTGGCGCTGGCCAACGATATCGCACCGGAGGCGCGCGGGCCGCTCTCTGGCTTCACGCTGGCGACGAGTTTCGTCGTCCAGAGCATCATCGCGCTCGCCTTCGGTGCTGTCGCTGATGCCGTCGGCATCGAGCGGGCGTTCTGGCTCACGGTCGGTGCGTCGCTGGCCGGTGTCCCGTTCGCCTTGCTCATTCCAGCCCAGCTCGGTCGGATGCGGCCTGCCTCATCCTGAGACGGGCCGGTGTCCTTCGAGGCAGACCACACCCTCTGGGCCGACGATGGCACTGTGTACGGTGCCAGCGGGAAGGTCGAGACGATCGCCCGGATAGAGCGTGATCGGACCGCCCAGATGCAGCTCGAACGTGATCGAGCCCTCGACGACGTACAGGACCTTGTGGTACGGGTGCGTATGCGCTGCGTAGCGATCACCCGGTCCATTCGACCACCGGTACGCAGTCAGTCCTTCGGCGGCCAGCATGGCGAGCAGTTCGGCTTCCGTGGGTGGCTCGGATCCGTCCCAGCGCGTCACCGTCGCTTGGTGCTTCATGTCGGCCCCCTCAACGGTGAAAGCTGTGCTCGTGCGTCGCATCGTCGATCAGGAAGGGGAGGTCGATGAGCCGATTGCGAGGAGCGTCCCTCCCATCCGGCAATCTCGCTTCCTGGTATCGAAGGTACCGCGTTCTCATCTGGATTTCCACGATCGTCGGTATCAACCAGCTCGGTTTCGGGAGCATCGTACCGGTCGTCCCGCTGTACGCGCAGGCCTTCGGGGTTACCGAGGCGCTGATCGGGCTGGCGATCGCGGTCTACGGGCTGGCGCGCTTCACCTCCTCAGCGCCGGCTGGCTGGCTGGCCGATCGGGCTGGACGACGCTGGTCGTTGTTCGTCGGGGGGATGTTGACGGCAGCCGGGAACCTGATCTGTGCGCTCGCGCCGACGTACGGTGTCTTTCTCCTCGGGCGCTTCGTATCTGGAAGCGGCGCGGCGATGGTACTGACGGCCGGGCAGATCGTGCTGGCGGACATCACCGAACCGGCGACACGTGGTCGCACCATGGCGATCTACCAGACGGTCTTCTTCTTCGGTGTCGGCTTCGGTCCCATTCCGGGGGGACTGCTTGCCCAGTACGGCGGCCTGGCCTTGCCGTTCTGGGTGTACGCAGTCGTCGGAACACTGGTCGCGCTGCTCGCGCTCTGGCGTTTGCCCGAGACACGGCCGAGCGAAGCCGCTGCCCGGGAGCAGGAGTTCGTCTTCGGGCAGCAGTTGCTCCGGGTCTTGCGCCATCGCCCGCTCGTGCTGATCAGTCTCGTGACGTTCGGCAACTTCTTTGCCCGGACGGGGGCGCTGTTCACACTGGTGCCGTTGCGGGCCGAGCGGGAGATCGGTTTGAGTCCGTCGCAGATCGGGTTCGGTCTGGCGGCGGTGAGTATCGTGTCGCTCGTGATGGCCTATCCAGCTGGGGTACTGGTCGATACCTTCGGGCGCAAGATCGTGATCGCGCCAGCGACACTGTTCAGCGGGTTGGGGTTGATCGGGTTCGCCTTCGCTCCGTCGTATCCCTGGTTTCTCATTGCGTGCGTGGTGTGGGCGATGGCCAGTGGCATCGGCGGTGGCGCACCGGCTGCCTATGCCGCCGACGTCGCCCCGCCGGGAATGACTGCTGCGGCGATGAGCGCCTACCGGATGCTCTCGGAGTTCGGGTACGTTGTGGGCCCAACGTTGCTCGGCCTCGCCGCAGAGTTTCTCGGTATCAGGCCAACGCTGATCACCACCGCGATCGGGATCGTCAGCCTGGGAGCACTCTTCTGGCTTGCCGCCCCTGAAACGTACGCTGGACGTCGTATGGCGCGAGAGTCGGAACCTTCAGAGGTTGTCTATGGGCGCGATTGAGCCGAGCAGTGCGAGCGGAAACTGCTCTCGATGCCGGAACGATCGGCTGTATTCAGCTGTGACGATCGTGACCGTGCCGGCACCGATGACCCGGCCGACCCCTTCCGCGAAGTCGAGAAGACAGGCGGTGTGCTCGTCGATGCCGAGAATGGTCGTCTCCGGTGGCAGCAGGCGAACGAGCTGGGTGAAGCGCTCCTGGCCCATGAAGCAACAGCTGGTATCGAGTTCTTCACCACCCTCGCGATTGTTCCAGTGCGGAATGATGGCGAGGGAAAAGCCGAGCGATCCCAGGAGATCCAATCCCTCGATCCAGTGCAGGTCAGCCCCGGCCTTGTAGATCTCGTAGACCGGTAACGCGAAACGACTGACCGCGATAGCAGCCGCACTGGCGAACGCTAGGCGCAGACCGGATTGCCAACGCTCGACGAGGCGCTGCCAGGTCCGTGTTCCGGCGAGCTGGCGGATCATGTACGTGGGGCTGCCTGGGCCCGCGAAGACACAATCGGCCCACTCGACCGGCTCAGCGACGAGCGGCTCGTCCGGATCGAAGACGGTGCCGCGCCGGCGAGCTGGGACGTAGCGGATTTCTGGCTGCAGCTCTGGCAGGTGTTGGCGGAGGAAGTCACCGATCTTGCGCGCCACCAGCGCCGCATTGGGCTGAAATCCAGCCGGCGTCTCGAGTAAGGCGATGCGTACCGGCCGGGGGAGCGAGCCGAGCAACGCGGCGAACGCTTGCCGACCGGCCCGTGCGGTCTCGCCGGAGCCGATGAGAGCAATAGCGCCCGGTGAACCGGTGATCGGTTGTCTTTCCGGCGTTCCGGCTGACGTGGCGACGATCCTCTCAACCAGGCTCCTTCGGCCAGTCTCTCAGCGATACGCCGACCAATACAGGACGATCGTCATGCCCGCGAAGACGAGCAGCGCGGCGGCTGCGGTCTGCACGTACGGAACAGCGCGCCGCACCGTGCGCACGAGCCCGAGGCGTAGGAATGCGAGGGCGAAGGTCAGGGTCACGATGACGGAAGCCATCCCCAGACTGTAGCTTCCCAGCTGGAGTGTTCCACGCAACACGTTCCCGCTCACCAGTGCGCTGCCCGCTGCGATCATGAAGACCGGCAGCGTGCAACTGAGCGAGCAGAGTCCATAGGCGAGACCGAAGAGGTAAAAGGCCCGAACCGAGCGCTCGCCGCCTCGCGTGAGGCGATCGGAGAGTTGCTCGAAGATCGTCGGTCGTGCCACTTTGCCGAAGAACATCGCCGCTCCGAAGACGATGAGCAGGATACCGATTGCCGTGCCGATCCAGGGCATGATCGGGAAGAGGAACGTCCCACCGAGCGAGACGACGACGCCGGCCAGAACGAAGAGGGTGGAAAAACCGAGCGAGACGCTCAGGCCGACGAGTGCGGCTCGGAAGAGTCGCTGAGAAACACCCAGCCTCGTCTCCTCGTGGTTGCCCAGAAACAGGGCCAGATAGGCGGGTAGCATCGCGAACCCGCAGGGATTGACAGCAGCAACCATCCCGGCACCGAAGCTGTAGCCGAAGGGCAGCCAGCTGGCGACTACGGACAGCCAAGAGGCGAACCAGGCTTGCAGCTCACTCATCGGTGCTTCCCGTACATGCACGTGTCGGTCGGACGTCACAGTGACTCGTTTGGCCGGTGAGCCAGGCGCCGAGCAATGAGCCGCTCAGCGGAGCGAGGACGACGAGCAGGAGGGCCCAGTGGTGGGTCGCGAAACTGTAGATCATGAGCATCGAGGCGACGAGGAGCCAGCTGATCCGACAGGGCGCGAGCAGTGCCAGCCAACGTTCCGGCATCGTCAAGTCTCCTCTGGTGGATCATGGCGTGTTGCGATGATGCAGGAAGCGATTGCTGCGGCGTTCGGGCGAGCCAGCTCCCGTGCCAGGGCCAGCAGGGCGGGGATGCGATGGTCGGCGAGTGCGTAGTACCGGAACTTGCCGTCCTGCCGGACACGCACGAAGCCGCAGGTTCGGAGACAGCTCAGGTGCGCCGAGACGCGCCCTTGTGGTTGACCGAGCCGTTCGACGAGCGCACTGACGTGGAGTTCTCCGTCACGGCTCAAATGCTCGAGGATCCGCAAGCGCGTTGGGTCGGCCAGTGCATGGAGAAAGCGCGCCAGGATCTCGCTCGGAACATCGCTGGTCGAGTCGCTACTGCGGACATGTGGAGCAGCGATCCGGGGGTGTCGAGCTCGGTTGTCCACTTGCTCGCGCGTACGCTCGGCCATGCCGCAACTCCTGACCGAAGTGTACAAGTTCCTGCCTTCTGGTGTTCCCGCCTCCCAGGAACGAAAGCGTAGCGGCCGCTCTCCAGAGCGGCCGCTACGGGTGTGTGACTCGTTCGGGTCACCGTTAGTCGGTGAATTCGGCGAGAGGCTCCTCACTGAAGGAGAAGTCGGCCCACAGTTCACGCAGTTGGGTGACGAGCGAACTCACGCTCCGGCGGAGTTGCTCGCGCTGCTCAGGACGCAAGAGGCCGAAGTAGACCAGTGCTGTCGCGGCGCCGAGCCAGAAGCCGAGGGCGGCGGTTTCCTGAGCTGCTTGACGCACGCGGGTGAGGAGACCGGGGCGCGTTGCTCGCGGTCGCTTCGCCGCCAGACGGTTCGGTACCGCCCGCGCCTGTGCGGTTGCACGCTGGACAGCTTGTTCAGCCTTCTGGACAGCCTGGCGGGCTGCCGCTTCAGTGGCTGGGAGCACCTCGCGCTGCAGCTTTTCGACCGCAGTGCGCTCGGCCTCGAGCACGGCTTGAGCCCGGCGTGCCTGTTTCGGCAGGTTGCGTGCTGCCTCCTGCACGGCAGGTCGAACCCGTCGACGCCAGAAGGAGCGAGCGACCTCGCCGTCGTGCACCGGCAAGCGGTCGCGCAGTTCCTGGATCGACTCCCGTAAGGTTTGAAGTGCCGACTCAAGATCGATCTCCTCGGCCAGACGCTGTCGCAAG
>BEID01000003.1 GCA_002898975.1 bacterium HR27
CGCTCCCGGCAACGTTCGTCTCCGCATGCTTGCAAGCCTTGAGCTTCGTCTCTTCGGGCAACGAGCCGCAAAACGGGTTTGCTGCCTCATTTGCGGTGCTGGCTGTCTGCCTCGGGTGCTTGTCGTTCATCCTCTCGCTCGCCACGACCTTCGTCATGCCCCTCCCACTCAGCCGCTTGGCCATTACGGACCGTCTGGGCGAAGCATTCGCCGTCGCGGCGATCTTCAGCGAGATCGGTCGGGCGGCGACGACGCTCCTGATCGTCCTGGTGCTTTCGATCGTCCTCGGCATCCTTGCTCTCTTCGGCGTGCTGTTGTGCGTGGTGGGTGTACTGGCAACACTCCTCTACGCATACTTCGTTCAAGCCCATCTCTGGGGTCAAGTGCGCCGCCAACTCCTCAGCGGTAGCGCCAGCGCCACTCCTGTGCCGACCATGGGTTGACCTCGTCGTCGCTCCGACCGCACTGGTGGGACAGGGCAATGCCGCTGCGCGGTGTGCTGTGCGCAGCATCCGTGCTGGTTCTCGGTGTCGCGAGTGGATCATCGGGATCGTTGCAAGAGACGCAGTATGCCAATCCCAAGCGGCTGACATTCCGGTTACCCAGCTGGTGCGGTACACTGATGCACGATTCGAACGTGCGGTCAACCCAGCACGAGTCCGGACTGCGTACGGCGATCGAGCCTCTGCCGCAGTGTTCAGAGGGAAGCGGCCACTCTTTGACCGCCCGACCTCATAAGGGTTGCTACGAGGCGACTCAAGCGTTATACTCCTGAAGCGAGGCGTGCGGAAAGTCGAGGTGGCAGGCGGCGATGGAGTTCAAGGACTACTACAAGATTCTCGGTGTGCCGCGCGATGCGGATCAGGAAACGATCCGCAAGGCCTATCTGCGTCTCGCGCGCAAGTATCACCCGGATGTCAACAAGTCACCAGAAGCCGAAGAGAAGTTCAAGGAAATCAACGAAGCCTACGAGGTTCTCCGCGATCCGGAGAAGCGTGCCAAGTACGACCGCTTCGGCGCCGACTGGGAGCGCTATCAGCAGGCCGCCGGCGCCCAGGGTGCTGCGACCGATTTCGCCGAATGGTTCTTCGGCACGCGCGAGCGGGCACGCGAACGGCGCCGCCGCACGAGCGACTTCTCCGAATTCTTCGACCTCCTGTTCGGAGACCTCGGCGACCTCTTCACGACCGGCGGCGAGCGCGTGCGCGTCCGCGCGCGGCCAGAGCGCGGTCAGGATTACGAGCACCCGATCGACGTCACATTGCGCGAGGCGTATCACGGCGCAACGCGCCGTATCGACGTGAAGATCGATGAGATCTGCCCGACCTGCCACGGGAGTGGCCTCAACGGCCGAGGTATCTGCCGTACCTGTGGAGGAAGCGGTTACCTGACCCGCACGAAGACGCTGGAGGTCAAGATCCCGCCTGGCGTCCGGGAGGGCTCGCGGATCCGTATCGCAGGGCAGGGCGGGCCTGGTGTCAACGGCGGGCCACCGGGTGACCTCTACCTGCGCGTCCATCTGCTGCCCGACCCGCAGTTCACGCTGGACGGGGATAACCTGCGCACCGAGGTCGAGGTGCCACTCTATACCGCCATCCTCGGCGGTGAAGTGACCGTCCCGACCCTCGACCGGCCGGTCGTCTTGCGCATCCCGCCCGGAACCCAGAACGGGCAGGTCTTCCGCCTGCGCGGGAAAGGCATGCCGTCGCTCCGCACCGGCGAGCGCGGCGACCTGCTCGTCAAGGTCAAGGTCGTTCTTCCGACTGACTTGACCGAAGAGGAACGGCGGTTGTTCCAGCGCCTGCGCGAGCTCCGTGAGGCTCGGGTCCGTGCCTGATGCCCGGTGAATGCTATAGTTCTGGGGGCATCGTGCCCGCATACTTGGATGAGTACTGAGGAGTCCGTTCCATGCCGGTCACAATCGTCCTGGGCGGCCAGTGGGGCGATGAGGGGAAGGGCAAGATCACCGATGCGCTCGCCGCGTCAGCGGACGTCGTGGTACGCCCGAACGGCTCGACGAATGCCGGTCATACAGTCGTTACCGACGATGGCGTCTTCAAATTGCACGTGATTCCTTCCGGCATTCTCTATCCGCATTGCACGTGCGTCATCGGTGCCGGTGTCGCCGTCTCGCCCCCTGACCTGCTGCGCGAGATTGCGACCCTACGTGAGCGCCACGCTCGACTCGGCCAGCTCTACTTGAGCGACCGTGCCCACGTCATCATGCCCTACCACCCGCTCCTCGACGCCTACGAAGAAGCGCGCCGAGGGTCGGCCGGTATCGGCACCACGCTACGGGGAAACGGTCCAGCTTTCACCGACAAGGTCGCCCGGCGCGGTATCCGTATCGCCGATCTCCTCCCCGGTGCCGAGGCAGTGTTGCGCCGGAAGCTCGAGATTCTGCTCCCGGAGAAGAACACGCTCTTCGTTCATCTGTACGGACGAGAACCGGTCGATTTGGACGAACTGCTCCACGAGGCACAGCGCTGGGGCGAGCAGCTGGCCCCGTACGTGATCGCTGCCGAAGTCTTCGTGCAGGACGCGGTCGCCGCGGGCAAGCACGTCATCGTCGAAGCTGCCCAAGGGACGATGCTCGACCTGGACTACGGCACCTACCCCTATGTCACCTCGAGTCCACCGACCGCCGCCGGGGCATGCCAGGGAGCGGGTATCGCACCGACACAAGTCGACCGCGTCATCGGGGTGTTCAAGGCCTATACCACTCGAGTCGGAGCCGGCCCCTTCCCGACCGAATTGCATGACGACACCGGCCAGCTGCTTCGCGAACGGGGCCGGGAATACGGAACCACGACCGGTCGCCCCCGGCGTGTCGGCTGGTTCGACGCAGTGGCTGCACGCTACACGGCCCGCCTCAACGGTATGACCGAGGCCGCTCTAACCAAACTCGACATGCTGGATCCTTTGCCGGAAATCCGTATCTGCACGGGCTACCGGCTCGGCGATCAGCTGCTCAGCGCTCCACCAGCTCGTATCGACCTCTACGAAGCGGTCGAACCGGTCTACGAAACGCTTCCGGGCTGGCGCGCGGATACGAGCTCCGCGACATCCTTCGCCGATCTGCCGGTGGAAGCACGCCGCTACGTCGAGCGCATCGAGGAACTCATCGGCGTGCCGATAACCATGATCGGAATCGGCCCAGCCCGCCGGCAAATCGTCTGGCGTCATGCCGAAGCGCTCGCGTGAGGAACGGACGGTCGAGCGATGCTCGAGGCCTGGCAGATCCAGGAACTCATTCCCCACCGGTATCCTTTCCTACTCGTCGACCGAATCATCGAGGTCGAGTGGGGACAGCGCGCTGTCGGTATCAAGAACGTTACCGTGAACGAGCCGTTTTTCGTCGGTCATTTTCCGGGAAACCCGGTGATGCCGGGTGTCCTGATCGTCGAGGCACTCGCGCAAGTGGGGGCAGTCGCTCTGCTCGGCCACGAGGACTACCGCGGCAAGATGGCCTTCTTCGCTGGTATCGACCGCGTGCGCTTCAAGCGTCCCGTCCGGCCGGGCGACACGCTCCGTCTCGAGGTGCAGCTCGGCAAGATCCGCCGGAATATCGGTACCGGCACAGGGCGAGCGACCGTTGACGGAGAACTCGCCGCCGAGGGCGAAATTCTCTTCGCGATCCTGGATCCGGAAACGGCCCGATCGGCACGCTGACGGATGCACCGCATCCTACTCGTGAAACCATGCTGTCTCGGCGACGCGCTCATGGCGACACCGGTTTTACGTGCACTCCACACCGCCTTTCCGCACGCGGTCATCGATGTCGCCGTATCTCCATGGGCTGCCCCGGCCTTCGACGGCCACCCTGCCGTGCGTCGGCTCATCCCTTATCCCGAGCGGCCGTCCCTCGCCCGGATCGCAGCTCTCGCCCGACAACTGACCGGTGAAAGCTACGACTGCGCGCTCGGACTCGATCGCTCACCGTACGTCGGTGCGCTCCTCTGGCTGAGTCGCATACCGATCCGCGCTGGCCTCGGGAGCGGCTGGCGCGGGCGCTTCTACACCCATCCCGTCCAGCCGCAGCCGACACAGCACGAGACGGAGGTCTATCTCGCCGTGAGTCGTGCTCTCGGTGTACCCGACCGCGGCCTCGAACCCGAATATTTCGTCCAGCCGCTGGCACGGGAACGAATGACAGCGCGAACCGCCTCCTTGCCGCGCCCACGCGTCGTGCTGCACCCAGGCGGCGCTGTCAACCCGGGCAGTCGCCTCCTCGCCAAACGGTGGCCGCCTGAGCGGTTCGCCCACCTCGCAGACCAGCTCGTCGCGCGCTTCGGTGCCACGGTCGTCCTGGTCGGCGGACCGACCGACCGCGAGGCGGTCGAAGCGGTCCGCCGGACCGCACGAGCACGCCTCATCGACTGGTCTGAGGAGCTGGCCTGGGAGGACCTGGCAGCGCTCCTGGCTGTGGCCGACCTGTTCGTCGGGAACGACACCGGCGTCGGACACCTGGCGGCCGCTGTCGGGACTGCGACCGTCTCGATATTCGGTCCAACGAGCCCTCGTCGCTATCGACCGCTCGGTCGACGGAGCCTCGTCTGCGCACCGCCGGAGAGCTGGCACAGCCCGACCGAGCAGGACTTGCGCCGGCCGTTTCCAGTACCGACGCAGCACGATATTCGCCGGGTGACGGTCGAAGACGTGTTCAACGCCTGTTGCACACTCCTCGAGTCGAGTGGAGCGCCAGCATGATACGTGAGGGAACGCGCGCACTCATCCGCGCCGTCGGGCGCTCGATAGCTGCGTCGCTCGTTCCACCAGCTCCACGCCGGGAACTCCTGGTGATCCAGCCGGACCACCTCGGTGATGGCATTCTCGCGCTTCCGGCACTCCGCTGGATCCGTCGTACTTATCCCTCCCTTCAGCTCACCCTGGCGATCGGACCCTGGAATGTCCCCTTGTACGAAACGGTCAGCGTGTGCGATGACCTTCTCGTGCTTCCCTTCCCTGGATTCAGCCGGGAACGTCCGCGAACACCGCTGGCGCCGTATCGTCTTCTCGTTCAGGAAGCAAGGCGCCTCCGGCGACGGAGCCCACTCGCAGCGATCGTCTTGCGCGACGACCACTGGTGGGGTGCCTGGCTCTGCAAATTAGCCGGAGTTCCCATCCGAATCGGTGCCGATCATCCAGAGGTCCGGCCGTTCCTCACGCACCCGGTACCGCTCCGCTCGACGCACGTCGCTGCGCGCGATATCGAACTCGTCGCCGCATTCCTGCGCATCCTGGGAATCGAGGGCACCAACACCGAGGTTTCCCCAGACCGTTTTCCGCTTACCTGGCCTATCGACACGGCAGCACAGGAACAGGTGCGCCGCCTCCTGCGAGACCATGGCGTCACCGAGCCGTTCGTCGTCGTGCACCCGGGCTCCGGTGCGTCCGCCAAGTGCTGGCCGGCGACTCGCTGGACCACCGTGGTCGGGGCACTCCAGCAGCGCGGTCTCCAGGTTGTCCTGACCGGCTCGACAGGCGAACGGCCGGAGCTCGAGACGATCACCCGAGGTATTCGCATGCCCGTGACAATCCTATCTGGCGTTCTGTCTTTGGCGATGCTGGCCGAACTCCTCCGTCTCGCCCAGCTCGTGATCGGGCCCGATACCGGGCCGCTGCACCTCGCCGTCGCAGTGGGGACACCATCGCTGCATCTCTTCGGACCGACCCAGCCAGAGCGGTTCGGCCCCTGGGGACCGCCCGAGCGCCACCGTATCCTTCGATCGGCACTCACGTGCGTGCGGTGCGGCAACATCGGTCCGGATCGAAAGCTCGGGCTCGGCTGTATGATCGCATTGACACCAGAGCAGGTTCTCGTCGTAGTGGATGAGCTTCTCGTCTCGAGCAGGGAGCGATGAAACAGCCCGTCATCGGCATCGACGCGAGTCGCATTGCTGTAGAGAACGTGACGGGCACGGAACGGTACGCCCGGCGCATCGTCGAACACGTGTTGCAACTCCCCTGCGCTTTCCGGTTTCGATTGTTTGCCAGGAGGCCACTCGAATTGCCGGTTCCGGCAGAGCATGTCGAGCTGCGCGTGATTCCCTTTCCACGACTCTGGACTCATGGTCGACTTGCAGTCGAGTTGGTGCGACATCCAGTCGACCTGCTCTTCGTACCTGCGCACGTCCTGCCGTTTTGGTGTCCAGTACCAGGCGTCGTAACGGTTCACGATCTCGGGTATCGCTACGAACCCCAGGCGCATCCGGTGCTGCAACGGTTGTATCTCGAGTTCGGCACGCGGCGAAGCGTCAGCCAGGCACGCAAGGTGATCGCGATTTCCCAGGCCACAGCGAACGACCTCGTTCGCTTCTATCGGGTACCGGCCGAGCGCATCGCGGTCGTACCGCACGGCGTCGACAGTCGGTTCACGCCGCAACCCTCGGAACTCGTCACCCGTGTCCGGGAGCGCTATGGACTGCACAAACCTTTCCTTCTGCACGTCGGTACACTCCAACCACGTAAAAATCTGGTTCGCCTCATTCGCGCGTTCGAGCTGCTGGCGACAGCCGACGACGAGCTAGAACTGGTGCTGGTTGGGAAACGAGGCTGGCTTGCCCAGTCCATCGACTCAGCGATCGCAACGAGTCCGCTACGGCCGTGTATCCGCGTCCTCGGGCATATCGCGGACAGCGACCTTCCGGCGCTCTACAGCGCTGCGGAGGTGTTCGTCTTTCCGTCCCTTTACGAGGGCTTCGGCCTGCCGGTGCTCGAGGCGATGGCCTGTGGAACCCCGGTCGTCGCGAGTCACCGCGGCGCCCTCGCCGAAATCGGTGGTCCGGTGATCGCCTGCGATCCACTGAGCGTCGAGGATATCGCTCGTGCGATTGCCGCAGCCCGCGATCCGCTGCGTCGCCCGGCATTGATACAGGCTGGTTTCGAGCACGTCAAACGATTCTCCTGGCAACGATCTGCGCAGTTGACCCTGGACGTTCTCGCGCAAGCGCTCGGAACGCACCATGCGCACACGGTTCCATCGCCTACTCGTCGTGAAGATCGCTGATCTCGGCGATACGGTTCTCGTTCTCCCGGCCCTCCGGGCCCTGCGGCGCGCCTTTCCTGAGGCGAGAATCGATCTTCTGACATCGCCAGTCGGCGCAGAACTCGCTGCGCTGTGCCCCGATATCGACCGCATTCGGGTCCTGGCCAAAGCCAATCTTCGAGGAATCGGTGGAGTCGCGACGCTCGGCCGCACCTGCTGGAGCCTGGCACGCGCCCGCTACGACGCGGTGGTGCTCCTCCATCATCTCACGACACCTGCTGGACGCTGGCTCTACCGTCTGCTCCTCGCAGCGACGCGCAGCCCGGTTACCGTAGGCCTGGATAACGGTACCGGTGGTTTCCTCACCCACCCGATACCGGATCGCGGGTTCGGCGCGCGAGCCGAATGGGAATACGCACTGCAGGCAGTCGAAGCCCTCGGCGCCTCAGCCGAGGTGAGCGGACCGTACCTGACGATACCGGAGTCGGCCCGCCAGGAAGCCGCGCGCCTTCTGGCAACAGTACGCCGGCCGTATGTCGTAATTCACCCCGGGGTCGGCTCGTTCGCGCCAGCCCGCCTGTGGTCGGCTGAGTACTTCGCCGCAGTTGCACGAACACTGGTGCATGCAGGGTTCGACGTTGTCGTGACGGGAACAGCACACGAGGCAGCACGCGCACGGCCGATCCGGGAAGCGGTTGGAGCAGTCGATCTCACTGGACGCACGAAAATTCCCGTGCTCGCTGCGGTGCTTGCTGATGCGGCTCTCGTCATCGGCAGCGACTGCGGCGTCGTCCACCTCGCAGCAGCACTCGCTCGACCGACGCTCGCATTGTACGGACCGACGAACGTCGAAGCCTGGCGCCCGCTCGACAGCATCATCGCGACGCCGGAGCACCCTCCTCCACCCGGCGCGAGGATCGTCGCCTTGACACGCCGAATCCCTTGCTCGCCCTGCTGTTATGTCGGCTACCGGATCGGACGGCCGCATGGGTGCCGGGTTCGCAGTTGTCTTCTCGATCTCCGGTTCGACCTGGTCGCCCGTCAGGCACTCGCGCTGCTTGCGAACACTCGCACCCCGGCCGCGGACGGCGAGATGCCGGACCGAAGGTAACCGAGGCACTCGATGAGACACGCGGAGCGGAGAGACGCCGCACATTGACGGGGTTTCATCGTCGCTTTACAATCGCCCAGGAGCTGGCAACCGGCTTTCGTGTCGGAATCGTCTTGAGGAGAGGAAAGCGATCAGCCGTGGGAGACCGAAAGATTCGCGTCGCGATCATCGGCGTCGGCAATTGCGCTTCGGCGCTGGTTCAGGGCGTGCACTATTACCGTAACGCCGATCCGAACGAGTTCGTCCCCGGGCTCATGCACGTCGACCTGGGCGGCTACCATGTCGGGGACATCGAGTTCACCGCCGGTTTCGACATCGACGTGAACAAGGTGGGGAAGGATCTCTCGGAGGCCATCTTCGCACCCCCGAATAATACCTACAAGTTCACCGATGTGCCCTTCCTCAATGCTCCCGTGTACCGTGGGATGACCCACGATGGCCTCGGCAAGTACCTCTCGCAAGTGATCACCAAGGCACCCGGTCCGACGGCGGATATCGTCGGCATTCTCAAGGAGACGAAGACTGACGTCGTTGTCAACTTCCTCCCTGTCGGGAGCGAGATGGCGACCAAGTGGTACGTCGAGCAGGTGCTCGATGCCGGGTGTGCCTTCGTCAACTGCATTCCGGTCTTCATTGCCCGCGAAGAGTACTGGCAGCGACGTTTCCGCGAACGCGGTCTGCCGGTGATCGGAGACGACATCAAGAGCCAGGTCGGCGCGACGATCGTCCACCGTGTCCTCGCGCGTCTCTTCGCCGATCGCGGCGTTCGCATCGATCGCATGTATCAGATCAACTTCGGTGGCAACACCGACTTCCTCAACATGCTGGAACGCGAACGGCTCGAGTCGAAGAAGATCTCCAAGACCAACGCGGTGACGAGCATCCTCGACTACCCGATTCCGGAAGAGAATGTGCACGTCGGTCCGAGCGACTACATCCCCTGGCTCAAGGATCGCAAGTGGTGCCACATCCGTATCGAGGGCACGACGTTCGGCGACGTACCCATCAATCTGGAACTCAAGCTAGAAGTCTGGGACTCGCCCAACTCGGCCGGCGTGGTGATCGACGCGATCCGCTGCGCCAAGCTCGCGCTAGATGCCGGTATCAGCGGCGCGCTGATCGGACCGAGCGCCTACTTCATGAAATCGCCGCCGGTTCAGTACCGGGACGAAGAGGCACGCGAGCTCGTGGAGGCGTTCATCCGCGAGACTGTCGCGCAGCGTGAACGCTTGGCTGCAGCCGAGAACGCGTGAATCGATGACAGGGGACCAGGGGGGTGGATCGCGATCGCTCCACCCCCTCGATCGCTTTTGGCGGCGCTTCAGTCCCGTACGCATCGCACCTGATCCAGCTGCCCTGCGGGTGAACTTGTCCTACGTTCTCCACGAGCCGTCTTCGAGTTCCGTCGTCACGGAGCACGTCCGGCTCATTCAGGCGCAGGCAAGGCGTGCTGCCCGCGCAGTGCGGAACCTCTCGATACTCTCCGATGAAGAATTGCTCACCCGCATCGTCGTCCGTGACGAGTCAGCGCTCGACGACCTGCAACGTGACTGTCCGACTCATGTTCTGTCGATCGACCTGGGGGCGAGTACGCTCCTGGGGCGTGTTCTCGCGCTCGTGCTACCAGCGGGAAGCACAGCACCGGAGATCGTCTGGATCGATCGATCCTTGGTGCGGTCGCCGAGCCGCCTCCAACTGTTCGGTCAACCGGCCGATCTCGCCGTGCCGCAACTCAGCGAAACGATCGTGTGGTTCGCTATACTGGTTTTCCGACCTGGCTGGAATTCGTTGCTCCTCGACGCGGTGCGCGTGACAGGGGACGCTCTGGTGTCTGACCTCGCTCCTTCGATCGAACGTGCACTTCGAGACTACACGGATCAGTGGTGGTCACAGCGACCTTGGTGGGCTCGTCCTGCTGAGGCGGTGTATCCCGAACTCCGTGAGGAGGAACGATGAGCCTCCTCTGGGCTCTCCGCATCGGAGCGCTGCTGACGCTCGTCGTTCCGGTCCGCGTCGGCTACTGGCTCTGTCGATCGATCGGTATCGCCGTCTTCCTCCTGCACCATCGCGCACGGCGAAACGTGCTAGACAACCTCCGCCACGTCTGTCCACGTTGCTCCGCTTGGTGGCGGTACCGACAGGCAGTCCGCGTCTTCATCACCGCGGTGATGAACTACTACGATCTCGTTCGTCTCCGCTCCGTCGATCGCGAGCGCTTGCGTGACCTCGTCGAAGTGCGTGGCTGGGAACACGTGGAAGCCGCGGTGTCGCGTGGGCGCGGAGTGATCGTGATTTCTGCACATCTGGGGAACTTCAATGTCGTCGCCCAGTACCCGGCTGCACTCGGTTTCGAAGCCGCGATCGTCGTCGAGCGGGTACGACCGGCCCGGCTGTTCGCCTACCTCTGTCGCCTACGCAGCGCCACAGGTGTGCGGGTACTCCCGTCCGGACCAGAGGCGGTACCGGCTATCCTTCGACTCTTGCGGCGGAACGGCATTCTCTTGGTAGCCGGTGATCGCGACGTGACCGGTCACAGTCGCTGGGTGCGCTTTTTCGATGCTCCTGCGCCCCTCCCGGTCGGACCGGTCGCACTGGCTCTCCGCACCGGTGCCACGCTCTTACCTGCGTACACTATTCGCCTGTCGACGCGGCGTTCGCTCGTGGTCGTCGATCCACCGCTCGAACTCGTCCGCACCGGCGATCACGAGCGCGACATCGTCACCAACCTCCAGGCAGTTGCGCGGTGCTTGGAGAGGATGATCCGCACCGACCCTGGTCAGTGGACCGTTCTGCAGCCGATTTGGGCCGCACCACACGCGCGTGCCCCCCTCGCCGAGGCATTGGGCAGTATTCCGGCATTCGAAGAGCCCCCGAGCGATCCAGGGCCTCCTGCGCAAGCCTGACGCGACGACTGGCGAAACACGCAGAGATGCCGTGCTGAACCGTTGCCCTTCTTCGCCAATCGGCCCCCTTCCAGTCCCGACCATCCAGTAGGCCCGGCGATTTGGTACGATTAGTCAGCATAGTGAGGGAACGGACAGCGAGGCGATGAGCGACAATCCGATCGGGCGAGTCCGGATCATCAGCATCGAAGAAGAAATGAAGCGCTCGTATCTCGATTACGCGATGAGCGTGATCGTGCAGCGAGCGCTTCCCGACGTCCGTGACGGCCTCAAGCCTGTGCAGCGGCGCATCCTGTACGGCATGCATGAAATGGGCTTGCGGCCGAACGCCAAGTACCGCAAGAGCGCGGGTATCGTCGGAGAAGTCCTCAAGTCGTATCACCCGCACGGCGACAGCGCTGTCTATGACGCGCTCGTCCGCATGGTCCAGCCGTTCACCATGCGGTACCCGCTGATCGACGGGCAGGGGAACTTCGGCTCTATCGACGGCGACAGTGCCGCCGCGATGCGCTACACAGAGGCACGCCTCGCGCCGATCGCCGAGGAACTCCTGGCCGATATCGACAAGCAGACGGTGGACTTCGTTCCGAACTACGACGACAGTACGCGCGAACCCTCGGTTCTTCCGGCCAGGCTTCCGAACCTGCTCGTCAACGGCGCGAGCGGGATCGCCGTCGGTATGGCGACGAATATCCCGCCGCATAACCTCGGCGAGGTCGTGGACGCACTCGTTTATCTGATCGACAACCCTGAAGCGACCGTCGAGGAACTGATCGAACGCTTGCCGGGTCCGGATTTTCCGACCGGCGGTATCATCCTCGGCCGTGAAGGCATCCTGGCTGCCTACGCGACGGGTCGAGGCCGCATTGTCGTTCGTGCTCGTGCGCATATCGAGGAAACGGCACGCGGGCGCATGAGCATTATCGTCACGGAGCTTCCTTACCAGGTCAACAAAGCAGCCCTGATCGAGAAGATTGCGGATCTCGTCAAGAATGGTCGGCTGGAGGGGATACACGATCTTCGCGACGAATCTGATCGTGACGGCATGCGCATCGTTATCGAACTCAAGCGCGATGCGCAACCGCGCGCTGTCCTCAACAATCTCTTCAAGCACACGCAGCTCCAGACGACGTTCGGCGTCAACATGCTCGCCCTGGTCGATGGCACGCAGCCGCGAGTCCTCACCCTGAAACGGATGCTCCAGCTCTACCTGGAGCATCGACAGACCGTCGTTCGCCGGCGGACCGAGTTCGACCTGCGACAAGCCGAGCGTCGTGCTCACGTCCTCGAAGGACTCAAGATCGCGCTCGACCACCTCGATGCAGTGATCTCGACGATTCGAAACGCTCGCTCCGCCGACGACGCGCGCCAGCAGCTGATGAGTCGTTTCGGGCTCACCGAGGTGCAAGCCACCGCGATTCTCGATATGCAACTCCGCCGGCTCGCTGCATTGGAGCGGCAAAAGATCGAGGACGAATATCGGGCTCTCCTGGAGCGGATCGCCGAGCTGCGGGCACTCCTGGCCGACCCAGCTAAGATCCTCGGCGTTATCAGACAGGAACTCTTGGAACTCAAGGAGCGTTATGCCGACAGCCGTCGTACCCAGATCCAGGAAGTGAGCGGCGAGCTGAGCGACGAAGATCTCGTACCGAAAGTCGATGTCCTGGTGACGCTCACAGCACACGGCTATATCAAGCGCAGCACCAACGGTCATTACCGCGTCCAGCATCGCGGTGGCCGCGGCGTCAACGGCATGGCGGTGAAGGACGAAGACTACGTCCAGCACATCGTCCTCGCGAGCACACATGACTCGCTGCTCTTTTTCACCAACCGCGGCCGCGTGTTCCAGCTCCCGGCGTACGAAGTGCCCGAAGCGGGCCGCACTGCCCGTGGTATGCCCATCGTCAATTTCCTCAATTTGCAACCAGGCGAGGAAGTAACGACACTCTTACCGGTGCGCGATTTCGACAACGCGACGTTTCTCCTGTTCTGTACGCGCCAGGGCCGCGTCAAGCGCGTCCGCCTCGAGGAATTCTCCCATGTCCGCTCGAGTGGACTCATCGCGATGTCACTCGATGCCGGCGATGAGCTGGCCTGGGTCCGGCCGACGAGCGGTTCGGACGACATCATTCTGGTGACCGCAGAGGGCCAAGCGATTCGGTTCGCGGAACACGATGTTCGGCCGATGGGACGCCAGGCCGGAGGTGTGATCGGCATCCGTTTGGACGACGGAGACTTCGTTGTCGCCGCCGAGGTTGTCCGCCCCGGAGCCGACCTCCTTCTGGTATCGCGTGCCGGCTACGGGAAGCGCACCGCTCTCGATGAATTCCGGACGCAGGGGCGCGGTGGCAGCGGGGTCATCGCGATGAGGGTGACACCCCGAACAGGACACGTGGCAGCAGCGACGGTCGCCCGCGAAGAGGATACTGCGGTCCTGGTCAGCCGCCGCGGTCGCCTCATCCTGATTCCGGTCCGACAAATCCCCAAGCAGGGCCGCTCGACGCAAGGTGTCAGCTTGATGCGGCTACAAGAAGGGGACGAAATCGCTTCGATCGCCGTCGGCCTCCTCAGCGAGACGCTCTCGACGGATGGAGTCGAGACGAAGACGAGCCACGGTAACGGCTTCGAACAAGCGTAGCACCCGTTCGCGTGGCGGCAGTAGCAGCAACCCCAGGCCGACGACTGTTTGGACGATCCAGGCTGCCAGAGCGACGGGCGGCCGACCAGCCAGAATACCCGGTGCGCCACTCACGAGCAACAATGCGGCATAACCGATGGTTCCAGCCGCAACGACCCATGGCGCCACGCGCACCGGCGCGAGACGCGCGGCGAACGTCACGAGTGCGGCAGCGAGAAAACAGCCCCCGAGGGAAAACGCGAGGACCGGTGATGTCGCGTCACGAGCTGAGGCGAGCACCGCTCCGGGGAGAACGAGCCCAGGCCAGAGGACCAACGTCCGCCCCGTCGGACTCCACACCTGCTGGCACCGTTCGATGACGATCACCACCCCCAGGAGAGCGAGCAGCAACGCGGCGCAGGTTTCCAGGACGAGCAGCGTCCCACCCCACGTCAGACTGGCTCCCGGCTGCGCGACGTACGCTTGCACGACTGCTAAAGGTGCGATCACACCGACAGTAACCGCTTCGAGACGACTCGCGGTGCGCAAGCGGTACGGCAAGCGGAAGACAGGAGCCGAGGAGAGCGCGCACACAGCGGCCAGTCCGTTCACTGACAGCAGGAGCAATGGGCGATCTGTCCACACGACGGAGAAGAGGAATAAGGCAGCAACGCTCGTCCGGATGGCAATCAGCCACCCGACGTCCAGCCGCAGTCCAGCCGGACGTGGCGGCGACGGTGGCTCCACCCGCCCAACCTGCCGCCGGGGAGGCTCCCACCGTTCGATCGCGTCATCCTCGAAAAATGATCCGTCCACACTCCTCGTCCTCTCCCCCGCACAGTGTACGATTGCCGACGGAGGAGCGAGACCAGCGGGGGAGCGACACAGTGGCGCGCGTCGGGATTTTCGGTGGCACGTTCGACCCGATCCATCATGGTCATCTCATCGTTGCCGAAGTCATGATGGAGGAACTCGGTCTCGACCGGGTACTCTTCCTGCCTGCCGGTCAACCACCCCACAAACTCGACCGGGTCATCACCCCGGCGTTCCACCGGCTGACGATGCTGCAACTGGCGTTGCAGGATAACCCACATTTCGCACTTTCGTTCGTCGACGTCGAACGGCCAGGGCCATGCTACACGGTGGACAGTCTGGCCATCCTGCGCCAGGAGTACCCGGACGACGAGCTGTTCTTTCTCATGGGAGAAGACTCGCTCCGGGATCTGCCGACCTGGCGGGAGCCGAACCGGATTGCCGAGCAGGCCCTGCTTGCGGTGGCTCTTCGCCCGAATGTCGAAGTCGACCTCGAGGCAGTCTTCACGGCGGTACCAGCAGCTCGGGACCGTGTCGTCCTCGTCCAGGTCCCGCTGATCCAGATCGCCGCCAGCGACATTCGGCGCCGCGTCGCCGAAGGGCGTACGATCCGTTACCAGGTGCCGCGACCGGTGGAGCAGTATATCGAGCGGCACGGACTGTACCGGACAGTCAGGGCACCGGTCGGCGCGCAGCGAGCTACCGAAGTGCGAGGAGTATAATCGCCGGGGTGTCGCGCGGAACGGCGACCGTGGAAGCGAGGTAAAGGGAACAGTGCGCATCCGACCGTGGCAAACATTGCTCTTCATCGTCGTCCTGAGCCTCGCCGCCATCTGGGTCGATCTGCCCGGACGAACGCTCGATCCCTTCGGTTGGAAGCGGAACATCACTGTCCGGCAGGGTCTCGATCTCCAGGGTGGCATCCAACTCGTTCTCGAGGCACGACCGCCAGCTGGGACGACAGTCACGCAAGAGGTCCTCGAAGGCACCCGTGATACGATCGAGCGGCGCGTCAACGGCCTCGGCGTCAGCGAACCAGTCATCCAGACACGTGGGAACAACCAGATCCTCGTCGAGTTGCCCGGCTTTCAGGATCCAGAACGGGCCGTTCGCGTTCTGCAACGCACCGCCTTGCTGGAAATTATCGATACGCAGGGACAATTCCTCCCCGTCGGAACGATCGTCAATACGACCGCGGGTCCAGCGTCGGAAGCGAACGTGACACCCTCGCCCACTGCTGCTGCCACGACACCGGCTGCCTCGGCGACTGCTGCGAGTGGCACAGCCG
>BEID01000004.1 GCA_002898975.1 bacterium HR27
ATCCGGTCGCTGATGTCTTGGATGACGTATTCCCCCTCTTGGTTGAACCCCCACACGATGCCTTGGACGGCGACCTCGCCGAGCTGCGTAAAGCGCAGCCTGCTCTCGCTCAGGAGCGACTGCGGTGGCGTAACGACCGCCCGGATCGCTTGCTCGACGCTCGGTTTCCCAGACTCGAGCGCACCGGTGAGACCCTCCACCATGTCCGAACCGATCTCACCGAACACGCGGCTCGGCGACTTGATCCCGAGCACGCCCTTCGCGGCATCGATCGCTGACTGGGCGAGATCGGAGACGACACCGATCACCTCCGAGATGCCCGAGCGAATCGCGCCGACGATGGCCTCGATGATGTTGCTGCCGATCTCGCGGAACTTGTCGACGAGCTCCTGCGCCTTTTGCACGACCTTCTCGACCATCTCGCGGACGATCTCGATGACGCGATCCTTGACCTCGCCGATCTTCTCCTTGATCGCGTCCCATGCAATCGCGACCGCCGACCGCGCTCGCTCCCACCCCTCGCTCAGGATCTGGTACGCGGTGTTCACGAGTACGCGCAGGATGCCGAGGATGATGTTGAGTGCGCCCTGCAGGATGCCCTGCACCATCGTCGAGAACGCCTGCACGACCTGCTTCGCGCCTTCCCACGCCTGCCGCCAGTCGCCGGCGAGGAGCGAGATGATCACGGTGAGCACCCCCTGGATCATCTCACTGACGCCGGTGATGAGGCTGGAAATGACCTGCCAGGCGCCCTGGATGATCTGCACGAGACCCTCGCGGTTCGCATTGACGAACGCCATGATCGCGCTGGCGACCGCGCTGAGCGCCGACATGATGGCACCGCCGATGGTGCTCACGAAGCTCACCACGTTCTGGAAAGCCTGCTGGGCCGTCGGCGCGATCTGGTTCAGCCACTGCGCCCAGTCCTGGAACAGCTGCTGTGCCAGACCACCGATGGCGCTGACGACCGGTTGGGCCGCCTGCGCCACCGAGCTGAGTGCACTCTGGATCGTCGAGCCGATGGTGCTGAGCGTGCCCGCGATCCCCTGGATCGCGGTCTGGGTGTGCTGCTGGATATTCCCCCAGTTCTGCGTCCAGGCGACTGCCGCTACGCCGACCGCAGCAGCGATGCCAGCGATCGCAATGGTGAGCGGGCCCCCGAGCAGCCCGACGACCATGCTGATCATCGGCCCGACCCCACCGATCATGCGCAGCGTGGAGACCAGCATCATCACTGGTCCGACTGCGGTCCCGAGTGCATTGACCGCCATCTGGAGGCCAGTGAACGCCGCGGCTGCGGCTCCGAGCATCGGGATGATGGTCGGGAGGTTCGCCGATATCGCACCGACGAACTGTCCGAGCGGCCCCTGCGCTGCGCCGCCGAGTCGCTCGATGGCCGGGATAAGCGTGCCGGTGATGAAGTTTCCGACCGACTGGAGCGCCGGCAACGCCTGCTGGATCATGGCACTGAGATTCGCGACTCCCTGGCCGAGATTCCCGAAAAACGAGCCGTCGCTCTCGCCTCGAAGGCCGGCCTTGAACTGCTCGATCGCCGTCGTGACCTGCGGGATGAAGGTGCCCGTGAGCCAGCCGAGGAACCCTGCCGCCGCTGCGCCGAGACGCGCGAAGAACCCCTCCCCCTCCCCACTCTTGAACCCAGCCCAAAACTGAGTCATGGCCTGAGCCACGGCTGGGACGACCGTGCCGGTCAGAAACCCAACGAACGATCCCAGCGCAGCGCCAATGCGGCCGATGAAGCTATCGACCTGGGCTCCCTGGAACCCCGCGAGGAACTCGCCGACCGCTGCGCGAATCGCGGGGATAGCCGACTGGACGCTGCCGAGCAGTCGCTCGAATGCACCGGCGAGTTTCTCGCCGAACGCCGCTGCGAACGCCTCCAGTCTCGGCTGGTTCGCGGACAGCCACTCGACGAAGCCCCCGAACGCACCGCTCAGTTTCTGGAAGAACGCCTCCATGGCGGTGGCTTTGAGCATTTCGAGGGTATCGACGAAGGTGGACCAGCGCCCGGACGCGGTCTGGGCCAGGTTCGACACGAGATCGGTCGAAACGCCCATCTGCTTGAGCACGCGATCGACGATTTCGATCGCCGGAACGCCCTCTTCCTTGAGCTGATTGATGTACTGGCGCGGGAGGTTGAACCGCTCGACCAGGGAGACGAAATCGCCCGAGAGGGCCTCGCGGAGGGCGAACGCTGCACCGGTCAGACCCTCAGCTGGGTTGAGTGCGGCAAGGAGTTCTGCGCGCTTCACCAGCTCCATGATGTCCATGCCGGCTGCTTTGGCCGCTGGCACGAGCATGGTGACGGCCTGCGCCATGTCCTTGAACGCGAAGGGCGTCTTCGCTGCTTCGTCGCGGATGACCGCGAGCAACTTGGCTGCCTCTTCGCCCGAGCCGGTGAACGCGGCGAGCGCTGCCTTCGTGTTCTCGAACTCAATGTTCGTGCCGAGCAGGGTCTGCCCCAGTCCCTGCACCGAGCCGACCAGGGCCTGCACGCCCATCGACGCCAGACCGATCTTCCCGAGCACGTCGGCCAGACCCTGGAACGGCGCAGCGAGTGCACCGCCGACTTTGCCCCCGAGCCCCACGAGCCCCTGGATCGCGCTTGCGACCCGGCGGAGACCACTCTCGGCTCCCGCCGTCTCGGCGTCGACGATGACTTGAAGCCGACTCACCTGCGCTGCCATCGCCGCCCTCTCCCAGCCCGTTCTGCCCGCGCCCGCTCGGCCTTGGCCTCGGCAGCCTCAGCGGCGAGCGCCCAGGTGAACCACGCGGCCTCGCGCTCCAGGAGCGCCCATGGCTCGACTCCGAGGTAGCGCGCCGCCCGGATCACGCGGTACCAGGCTGGTGGTTCCCCCACGGCACCCTCCGTCACGAGCCATCGTTCGAGCTGGCGGGACTCCGCCCGGAGTTTCCCGCGAGGTCACGCGAGATCGCCCCGATAATCTCCGCGAGCACGCTGAGTGGCAGCTTCAGTAGCGCCGCCGCCGTATGCGGATACTTCGTCTTCCCGTCGTAGAGATCCCAGTCAACGATGACCGACTCCAGGAACTCCGCATACAGCGGCGCGAGCTTTGCCAGCTTTCCTTCCGCTTCGGCCTGCTCAAGCGCAATGAGTTGCTCAGTCGTATGCCGGCCTGGCACGTACTGGACCGTGATCGTTTCTCCCTCGATCTCGATCGTCACCTTGCGCTCGCCGCCGAGAATCTTGCGCAAATCAGCCATCGTCCACCTCGATCTGCGTCACAGTCCGCTCACGTCGTTGACGAGCTTGATGCTCAGCACCTTGCCCCAGGCCTGGTCATAGGCGAAGCTGCACGCCCACTGGATCGCATAGGTGCCGTCCTCGTCGGAAAATTCCGCCGAGTCGCTGACCACGATGCAGGCGTCCATGGTGAACTCGTACTTCGTCGCCCCCTCGATCGTCGGCCCGAGTGCCTTGATGCGGAGGAACGCCTTCGCGCCCTGACGCATCGTGTCCAGGAGCGTCATCCCGGCGTTGTCCGCCTCGATGAGCAGGTTGAGCTCCGTATCCGGCTCGGCCTCGTTCACCGCAGCGAACGAGTCGATGTCCGAGTCGAGCACCCACAGCGGCGAGAAGCGGTCACTGATGCTCCACTCGATCGAGATCGGGCGGATCTTGGTCGTCCCGAGCGCGGTGTGGCTGGTATCGAGGTAGACCGAGATCTGGGTGGGGAGGATCGGCTCCAGGCGGATGGCGGTCGGGTTCGCGGTCAGGCTCGACACGCGCTCGATGCGCTTGCCGAGCATGGTGCCCTCGATCTCGATCTCCTCTCGCGAGATGTTCATCCCGAACTCGGTGACGAGCCCATACGTGAAGCGCTCGTTAGTCGTGCCGTCGCCCTGCTCTACGGTGAACGTCTTTACGGTGTCCGGCGCGTTGGCCTTCGGCTCGAAGATCCACTCGTAGGCCGTACCGGACGGTGGGTTGAGCTGGGTCGGATCCCGGTATCCGAGGATCGAGGCGAGCGGGTACACCAGCTCGGTGTAGGTCGGCGTCCCCGAAAGCTCGGCCTCCGTCCATTCTTTACCCACGACCGAGATCGTGGGGAACTTGAACCCGGCTGGCTTGAACTGCGCCGACTCGATCTCGATCGATTTCTCGATGCCGAGTGCCTGCAGAAGCCGGTTCGCCGGCACGGCTGTACCCGGCGTGGTCTCGACTCCGATCTGGACTCGCTGGGCGATCGATGCACGTGGCATATCTCACCTCCGCTCTCGCGCGATGACCTGGTAAATGCCGCCGACGTGGGCGTACCCGCCCGTCTCCACCCCTTCGAGGTAAAGCACCTGCTCGGTGCGCACGCAGCCATGCACGGTCACAGCCGTGAGTTCCGCGCTCGCCCCGTGGAGCACCTCATCGAGCCGTTCCGCGATGGTCGCCAGCGACGGCAGCCCGGTGGGGTGCCCGATCACCTTCACCAGCACCTGCACGACGGTCACGACGCGAGCACCCCCGATCGCGTTCACGTCCCTGGTCGAATGCTGGGAAACGACGATGGCTGGCAGCTGGCTGTCTGGTGGCACCTGGTCGAGGTGCACCCGGCCGGCAATGAGCCCGGCCAGCTGCGCGTCGTTGCGCAGGGTCGTGACGATCCAGCGCATGATTTCGAGCGCCTCAAACACGCACCAGCTCCCTCAACGCAGCGCGGAGCTCCGGCAGCACCTCGTCCACTGCTGGGCCGAGATAGGGTTGTGCTCGCATCTTCCGTGTCCCGTACTCGACGTAGATGCCGTACTCCGCGCCGACGTTCACGATTGCCGTGAGTTCCCCAGCACGCTGCCACGTGATGCTGTTCCGCAGGTTGCCCGTATCGACTGGCGCACGGTTCTTGGCCGACGCCGTGATGTCCGCTGCCGCCTTGCGCACCAGCTGCCCGGCTCGCGGGCGCAATTGCTCGGCGACCTTGGGCACCTTGTTATCGAGCAGATTCACCTTGACCTTGATCACCTGGCACCTTCCCCTGGAGTGCACGCCGCACGGCGTCAGGTACCGGCACGCCGGCTGCGATCGCGTGTTCCGTGATCGAGAGCGCCTCGTGCACCACATAGAAGGCGGCGACGGCTGAGGAGACCGGTAGCCCCAGCGTTGGCTCAATGACATGGGTCGTGCTGATTACGAGGAGAACGAGCGCCTTTTTGAGGAGCCCCTTCCACATGGCACCGGAGTTCGCCCGCCCGGCCACGGCGGCGCTCAGGAACCCGGCGAGGATGTCCAGCGCCATGAGCACCACGAGCGCTTTGACCAGGGCCGGCACTGCTGCCCACAGCGCTAGGGGCACCGCGACCACTGCCTTGGCGGCAAATTCCCACAGACTGTCCCTCGTCACTCTCATATCCCTTCACCCTCGATGACGCGCGCGAGCCCGTATGCCGCCTCGCTCACACTGCGCGCCACGTACGAGCGCCCGCCGAACGTGACCCGGTCGCCCGGGCGAACGTCCGCTGTGCCCGGCACGATGACGCGGATCGACTGGGCGAAGAACGCCAGTTCGTCCGGCGTTCGAGCTGGCCCCCGCACCTGCACGTGTGCCGGCACCGTCGCGACCGTCACCCAGGTCTCCTGTGGCTCGCCGTAGTCGCCGACCGTACGCGTGACTCGCTCGACGATGACGGTGTGCGCGAAAAGCCGCACGAGTTCGGCGGCGATCGCTGCGTGCTCGCGTGCGTCGATCACCACGGCACGACACCTTCGAGATCGGTCCGCCCAGCTGCGCTCACGCGCGGCCAGGCCTGGCTCCGGTACCGCGCGGCGAGTTCCAGGAGATGAGACACCTTCTGCGAGCGAGAGAGGCGGGTATCACCCGCTACCTCGACGTCGTACGACGCCTTTTCTCGCGCTGCCCAGGCGTCGAGGAGGCTCGCTGCAGCAAGGTAGACGTCGATCAGGTTCCCGAGCACCCAGACTGGGCCACGGATCGCTGCAGCTGTCTCCCATACTCCGCTCGTCCCTCGATCGGTCGCAACCGCGAGCTGGTTTCCTGCCGCGTCGTAGAGCCGTGCACCCAGCTCCCAGGGCGCGACCAGGGTGCGCCAGGTCGTGGTCGGAAGCGGGCCCACGGGGTCGAGCTGCACCTGAGCCCCGACGATCGCCACCGCGTCGGCGAACCGCTCGATCTCATCGTCCGACCAGACCGGGTCAGGCCCGCTGTCGCCCACGAGGTCGCGGATTCTGGCCACGATCGCTGCCATCGTCGGGCGCACGCTCGTCTCCCTCGCTGCTCACGGCTGGCGGGGGAGGAATCTCGACACAGCCGTTCCGCCGCGCCAGCTCCTCCCACACCCCGACTGCCTCGAACTCCTGACCGCTCACCGGATGCCGGAACCAGGCCATCGCTCACTCCTACGCGTAGCTACCGCGGTTGAACGTGCCGAGCGCGAGGTACTGCCCGCGGGGGAGCTTCGCGCCGTACACGTACAGGGCCTTGACGCCGGTCGCGAAGTCGTTCGGCAAGCGGGTCGTCTCGACCTTCTCGATCGCCGACGCGAAGGTGATCATGGGGTCACCGGCGAGCACCTTGTACTTCGTGCCGGTCGTGTTTGGGACGTTCGGCGACACGTACACCTGCAGCCCCTCAAACGTCCCCAGGAACCCCGGTGCCACCATGCCCTCTTGCGTCGCCCGGTCACCGAGCTGCGTCGCCCGGCTGCCCAGCTCCAGGCTCAGCATGGTGGCGAACCAGACCGGCACCACCACACGCGGGTTGGTCATCGGTGCCCGCGCTTCGGCCAGCACCTCGCGGAGCCGCACCAGCGCCACGGTCGGCCGCGTCTCGCCGTTGCCCAGCCCCACGGTGACCGGCGTGGTGTCGTCGCCGTACTGGTTGGCGCTCGCCACCTCGGCGTACTTCGAGGCCACGTACTGGTCGATCGCGTCGCCGATGGCGACCGCCATGCGCTGCGTCGCCTGGTCGATGAGGTCGATCACGGAGAACTGGTCGCGGACATCCGGCACCTTGACCAGGATCTTCTTGGCCTGGTCGATCTGGATGGTTACCTCGTTGTCCGAGAGGGCCGCCCAGTCACTGTCCGACCAGCCCCCGGTGTAGTCGCTCACCGTCACGTCCGAGACGTAGAACGCCTTGACCGTGCCGCCAGCCCGCGCCTCACCCTCGTAGTTCCGGTTGGTGAGTGCAGCGACGTAGACGTAGGTCTTGTCCAGGTGCGCCAGTAGCCGGGCGCTCCAGACAGTCGGCTCGCTCAACAGCGGTGTACCCGGTCCAGCCATCGGTTACGCCTCCATCACTTCCGGCGCGCGCGGAGAATGGCGTCGAACGCCTGGTTGATGAGGCTCGGGTCACCCGCTCGCACGGCGTCTTCGATGCCAGGCACCCCAGCCCGTCCAGGATTGGTCGGGGAGACTGCAGGACGGCCTGCGAGCCACGGGCGTTCGGCCACGAGCGCCCGGAGCACCTTGTCCAGGTTGGCTGGGCGTCCCTCGTCGTCGAACTCGACCCGCGAGAGATCGAGCAGGCGATACGCCGCTTCGGGATCGACGATCCCGTGCCGTTGCGCCGCCAGCATCACCTCGTAGCGCAGCGTGCGCTCCTGCCGCTCGCGCTCCCATTCGAGCTGTGCCCGTTCCAGCTCGGCCAGCCTCCGCTGCAGCCGCTCGACCTCGCCGAGCTTCGATTCCTCCGCCTCGCGGACGACCTTCTCCAGTTCACGCAAGCGCTTGCGGTACTCCGCCGCCTCCGCGCGCAGCTTCCGCACGTATGCCGCATCGAACTGCTCGTCCTCTGCCTCCTGGGCAGCCTCTGAGCCAGCCTGCGCGGCCACAGGCTGTGGTCGCTCGGCCTCCGGGGCCGAACCAGCGTCGGGCACCTGTCCCTGCACCTGCTCGTCAGCCATCACACACCTGCCAATCGCTTCAGCGATTCCGGCGGCTCTTCGTCGAGTTCTCGGTAGAGACGGATCAGCTTGCGGGCAGCCTGGCGCTTGGCATCCGGCGGCGCATCGACACCCCCACGGGCTCCTGCCAGCACTGCCGCCGCAGCGTGCACCGCGTTCCGGTTCAGCCGCCGCCCCATGCTGCGCGGCTCGTAGACCGGGAGCTTGCAGTTCGCCTTCGTCCATTCACGTCGCGGGCCTTGGTTGAGGTTGATCAGCGATGCCTCGCAGAAATCGACCGCGTCCTCGTAGTCGGACTCCGAGATGCTGCTCCAGGCCCGGTTCGAGATCTCCGCCATGGCTCCCCCGCAGCACACAAAAAAGCCGCCGGAAGGCCGTTTCGGCCGTTCCGGCGGCAGCGTAGCCGCGCTCTACGAGCATTTTAGCCGTGTTCGGGCGTGAGGTCAACCCCCTCTGCGATCGCGAGCATCACCAGCGACTCAAGCGCCGCACGCACCCCGTAATCGTCTCGCACCCGTAGATAGCGCAGCGCAGCCTGGTACGCTGCCCGGATCTCGTCCGGCGTGCGGGCGGTGAGGATCTGCTTGATCAGTTCGCCCCGAACGCTCATCCAGCGAATCCCATCTTCAGTAGGAAGAGCGACATGTCGATGTTCTTCCAGACGCGATCTCTCGTGCGCTCACCCGCGTTCGCATAGACGCGATCGAACTCGCGGCGGATCGCGAACTCCCTGGCACTGAGCTTGTAGTCGTACAAGAGGTTCAGGAACGGCTCCCAGTCCATGTTAAGCGCGCTCCGGATCTTGTCCAGCTCGTAGATGTAGAGGTTGTAGGGATGGTCGGCCTCGTGCCGCTTCGCGATGTCGTCCCACTCGGCGGGCAGCCCGAGCGCGCGCAGCACACGAGGGCGGAGAATTCGCTGCATCTGCTCGGCCATGCCCTCCTCGATCCCCTTGTACTGGGAGTAGGACTCGCCGACGCCCTCGCTCAGGACGTGCATCAGCTCGTGGAGGGTCGTCGCGAACAGCACCGGCTCGTCGTTCACCACGCGACGGGAGATGACCACGGTGCCGTTGCGGTGGTCGTACAGCCCGAGCCATCCCTCGCCCTCGCGAACGTCGAACCGCCCGCGCCAGGCGCGTACCTCCAGCGGATCGCGCCAGACCTGCGCCAACGCCCCTGCGATTCGGTCCGCCATATCGCGCGCTCGGAACCAGTCTGGGTCGCGCAAGCGCCGGGCGCGCGCCTCTTGCGCCATCTGCCGTGCGCGCTCGTAATCGATCGAGAGTGCGCCGCGCACGGTGTTGGCAACGACCGATTTCCCCCACACGGGGTGATCGACGACGCGGTACAGGTTTTCGCGGCGCACGAGCCGCGCGCGATACGCCTCGACGAGCGTCTCGCTCCGGAGCACGCGCAGGCGCACGTCATACGGCTGCTTGCGTAGCCACTGCTCGCCCGTCTCCCACTGCTGCGCCTCGGCACTGGTCTCACGCGGTCGTTCCAGGCCGAGTTCTTTCCAGCTCCTCGTCACCGGCACGAGCGTGCACCGCCCGTTCGGGTGATCGTTGAGCACCCGGTCGATGGGGAACTCTCGCCCGTCCATCATCAGGCACCCAGCGCAGGTTCGGGTATTTTTCGCCGCCAGCCAGCGCCAGCCTTTCACGATGTCGGCGTTCTCGCGGAACAACTCGTGGTGCGCGTGGCGGTACGCCCGCATCGTCTCAGTGCGGGCGATGCGGAGTGCTCGGGCGAGCGGGACACCGAGCGCCTGCTGGAGCAATTTCCGAGTGCGGCGTGGATTCCAGCCGAGCGCCACGCCGGTCACGAGCGCGGCCCGGGCCTCGTTCACCGCCGCCGGCGCCAGGCTGGCCAGGAGCTGGCCAACCGGCGAGTCTGGCTGCGTCGCCGCGATGGCCGCCTCGGTGGCCAGCCGGTTCAGGCTGGCGAACGAGAGCACCAGCCCAGGCCGCTGTTGTGCCACCGCTGCCTGTACGTGCTCGGCTGCCAGGCGTATCGCCTCGACCTGGGCCGCCGAGAGGCGACCGGCGACGGCGTCGCTATAGATGCGTACCTCGTTTTCGATCGCTGCCAACAGTGCCTGGTACCGCTCCTGCCGGTAGAGCCACGAGGGGGAGACCTCGACTCCGGCAGCCCGCGCCGCCTCGATCTCGGCCGCTAGGCGCTCGTACTGCTCCTGCAGCGTGCGGTACGGTGCCTCGTACGCTGCGATGACGTCCTTGAGCACCCGTGCGTCGAGTTCCCGGATCTCGTTCTGGACCCGTTCGACGTGCTCGGTGATCGTCACGCCGTGAGCCCCCGCTCCCGTGCCCAGCGGGCTACCTGGGCGCCTTCATCGAGCGGTGCCACGTGCACGCGCCATGGCTCCGGCTCGTTCGGCGCGTATTTCAGGACGGCACGCTCGAAGACCTGGTACGTCGCTGCCCCGTACCCGAACTCGTCGCTCAAGGGCCAGCCGAGTATCCGCAGCGGCAGGGTCGGGTCGTTGTTTTCGAGCCGCCGCCACAGCGACAGAAACCCGTGCCCGAGTCGCCGCTTGAATGGGCCGATCTCGATGACCTCTCCCGCCGGCGCAGAGAGGCGCTGGCGGACGCGCGCACGGAATCCCTCGAACCCCTGCGCGAGGAGTCTCCGCGGGCACTGCTTCCCGCTCCAGTGCTGGTGTGGCACGACCTGCTCCGGCGTGAGCCCGAAGGCCCGGCAGAGTGCCACCACCAGGCGCGCGCCGTGCTCCTGGGTGCGCTCCCAGTCCCCATCACGGTTCACGCAGAGTTCGAGCGCCACGCTGGTGCGGTTGCCCGGACCCTGGGCGCCGTCACCGGCGTGCCAGCCGTTCTCGGTGGTGGGGAGGAGCTGCACGATGCGCTGGTCGTCGACCACGAAGTGGAAGCTCACCCCCTCGGGGCCGCCCCCACTGTGCACGAAACGCTGGTGAGCGCGGGCATCCGCTCCTGGGTTCTCGTTCGCCGTCTCGTGGACGGTCACCCAGGCCACGCGCAGCGGGTATCCGGGCCGGTTGGCCGCACCACGGGGAACGAGCGCGATCTCCAGCGGTACCCCGGGTACCGGCTCCTCGGCATGTCGCTGCATGAAGTCCAGAACGGCACGGATGTAACTCCCAGGCGCATTCCCGTCCGAGACGGGTGCCCAGAGCGGGATGATGGCCTCGACCGTATCTGCCCCTCGCTGTCGGTAGACGTAGCCCGGATCGACCAGCCGGCGGGCCAGGTCCCGGAACCCTTCGGTCCAGTTGGGGTACCGGACGAACTGGCCACGGCTCGGCACCTCGACCGGCTCACCAGCGCCCGTGCGGCTCGTACGCGTCGCGCCGGGGTTGCGGAGATCGAACTGGGCGACCACGCCGACCGTGCCCAGTTTCGACTCGTGGTGGAACACCGCCAAGGCGAAGAGGGGATCGACCCCCTCACGGGCAACGGCCTGCCAGCAGGCAAGTGCCTCACCCGCTGCTGGTGAACCTGCGTCAGCGAGCAGGGTGGCGAACCGGCCGGGCGAGATCCGCGGGAGCGCACCCACAACGAGCATCGTCTCTCCCCCTTCAGTGCCCATGGTCGAACGCTTCGAGCAGTCGTTCGGCCACGTCGGCACTCGAATACTCACGCTTCTGCCGCTCGATCTCAGGGTCGAATCCCAGACGCTGCAGGATCGTGTCCTGGGAGACGCCCAGCTGCTGGAGCACCAGCCCGGTCTCGGCATCGGCGCGGAAATCGCTCGGGAGGAGCGGCGGCCAGTGGATGGTCACCGGCTGGTCTGCCCCGAACCCACCGAACTCCAGCAGGCGCTGGTTCAGCTGTTCGAGCAACGTGCCATAGGTCAGCCGCTTGGTCTGCGTCTTCTCCAGCAGCGGCTGGTAGAGAATCGCCAGTGCCACCCCCGATAGGCTCCCGAGGTTTTCGACTTTCCCCGTCGCGACCTCGGGAATCCGCGTGATCTCGTGCAAGGCCTCGCGTAGGCGCTGGTAGAGGGCGATCGAACTACCGAGATCGCTCTGCATCTCCAGGTTGCGCAGTTCGGCATGCTCGCTCGGGAGCACGATCGTCTCATCGATCCCCACATTGAGCTGCGCCGCAGTGAACCCACGCCCCCAGGTGCGCGGGTGAGCGTGGTAGCGCACGATCCGCAAGAGATTCGAGAGCAGGAAGTTGATCGCGTCGTTCAGGCGAATCACGTCTTCTTCGAGGTCGCTCACGCCCCAGAACGCGTGCGGGTTCGGCAGGTTCTGGGTGTTGGCGATCGGCGGCCACGGGTAGGGCCAGGTCTCTTCGGCGAGCGTTTCCCATGCGTGCGAGCCAGTGCGCGACCGCTGTGCCACAATCGCCCATCCGGCGCCATCCCGGCGGATGACCTCACGATAGACGTACGACCGTCCATCAGCGGGATCGACGAACGGGAACTGGATTCGGAACACCTCGACCGCATCGTAGTCGTCTGGCCGCGTCTGCACCCACACGGTCGCCGGGTCAAGGAGCACCAGCCGGGGAATCGGCTGCTCTCGGACGATTTTCACGAACACGTGCCCGGCGATCGCACCGGACAACGCCATCTGCTGGAGCAAGAGCAGCTTCCGGTTTTGCGCCCACACGCGCTCCAGCCAGGCCTCCGCCTCGGTCTCGTGAAGCTCGTCCAGCTCGAACCGCGGCTCGCTGCCGAAGAGGAACGCGACGCCCTTATCGACGACCACGCGCGCGAAGTTGACCACCACGTTGTCGTCTGGCTGGCCCGGCTTCACGCGCAGCTGGCGACGGTGGTCGCCGTGGTAAATCCGCCAGCGCCGCTCGATCGCCGCCGCGTGCGCGATCTCCGCATCGATACCCGACCGCAGTAGTGCATCCTCAACTAGGTTCTGCACCTGCCACCCCCTCTCAGCTCCAGAGCGACGGGCCGAGCTCGACGCTGGATCGAGGCCCAGCCGCCCAGCACGCCAGTGCCAGCGCCATCACGCAGTCCGTCGTCAGCTTCGCGTCGTCCCAGGCGTACGCCTGCAACTCGTCCACCAGCTCGCGAATGAACGGGAAGCGGAGCTCATGGCGCTCGATCACCAGCTGCAGATTGGTGATGAGATCGAGCTTCGTGCGGCTCGTGAACACGAGCCCCCGCGCGATATCACGCACCTCATCGAGCACCACGTCGCCGACGCCAGTCGCGTCGATGAGCGTCTGGTGGCACTGGTACCGCTGATGCACCTCGCGGATCTTGGCCGCGACCGCTGGCCAGGGCGTGCGCTGGTACCGCTCGAACGCCACGAGCTGGTACGGACGCTCGGTCGCATCCAACACGACGTGCACCGTCCAGTCCTCGTGCTTGGCGAGATCGACCCCTTGCACATAGCGCCTGCCTGGCCTGGGTGGGGAGGGTAGCTCGTACACGACTCCCTCGTACGCCGCCTGGATGTCCGCCCAGCGGAAGACCGCGGCATCGTCGTCCACGTACTGGCCCTCGACCTCCCGCATCCAGGCAGCCTGCGTCATCCGCTCGCGTAGTGCCTGGATGTAGGCGTGATCGACGTTCGGGTTTTCCCAGGTCGCTCCCTGCTGCGCATAGACCGTCGGATCACCCGCCAGCCCACGCTGGAGTTCACGGTAGACCAGGCCGCGTCGCGCCCGCGGCGTCGAGATGAGCACCAGCTGGCCGCCCACGTCCGCCAGCGTCATCCGGATCACCTCATCGATCAGCCGCTCGCTGAGATAGTCCGCCTCATCGGCGATCACCCGGTGGAACTTGTGCCCACGCAGGTAGATGCCCTCGCGTGCTGCCGTGCGAACCGTCAGCTCTGACCCGGTTTTGAGCCGCAGCGTGGGGAATGGCGTCATGCGCAGATCACGGACGAGCGCCCGCAGGAGTGGCTCGCGCTCGCACAGCTGGATGGCCACATCGAACGAGAGGCGTGCCTGGTCGAGCGTGACGGAGACGATGCCCTGTCGTGAGCCCGGCCGGGTCACCGCGAACCAGAGCGCCTGTACCGCTGCCACCTCGCTCTTCCCCCACCGCCGTCCTGTGACCAGCACCTGCACGTTCCGCCACGGTGCGGTGAGCCAGCGTCGCTGCCCCTCGTGCGGTTGCCAACCCAGCCAGCGCCGGCAGAACGTGAGCGGGGAAGCCGCATCGCGCGCCGCCTGTGCCAGCACCGCGTCCAGCCGCTCATGCACCAGCGCTGGCATCCTCACCCTCCGCAGCGCGCGCCAGGTACCGCGCCAGGATCTCGCCGATATCCACCTCGTGGCGCACCATGTCGAGCCCGAGCAGCTTCATCCGGGTCGTGATGAGCGAGACCAACCGATCGATGGCCCAGCCCTTGCCTGCGGCCACGTTCGGCCACAACGCCGCAATCGCCGCATCGGTACGGATCAAGTCCTCGACGAGCCGCTCCTCGTACGCTTGCCGCCGCCGCTCGGCCCATTCCTCCCGGATGGCGCGGACATCCTTCGCTGCCGTCGTGTGGCTCACACCGAGTTGGCGTCCAATGGCCACTGCCGAGATGCCGGGATTTGCCAGCATGAGTTCGGCAACACGCGTCCGACGTGCCTCGACTGCTCGTCTCCGGGCTTGCCGTTGGTTAGCCATCGGCGAGTCGCCCTTCAACGGTCATGGCTTCAACCATTTCCCGCACGCGCTGTCCATCGTGCACCGCTCCGCACCGCCAGCAGGAGAGCGCCCGCAACCCCGCGAGGCTCACCAGGATCAGCCGCTGGCGGTGCCGGATCAGCACCGCATCCTGAACCCGCTCGCCGATCGTCGCGCCACACGAGGGACAGGCGATGAGAGTCACGCACCCTCCAACACAGAAAAGACGCCCAGGACATCCCTAGGCGGCTCTGCGCCGTTGCCAGCCATTGTAGCACCCCCGCACGAGTTACGTGCACTGTCAAGCCTCCACCTCCTCGCCCGCCACCACGACGACCAGCCCCTCGTCACGTTTCGACGCAACGCGCTCGTACTCCACGCTGATCGTGACCTCCCGAT
>BEID01000005.1 GCA_002898975.1 bacterium HR27
ATCCGGCAACGGACTCTGCTCCGCGAAGGCAATCGCGCGGGCGACCTCCTCTTCCGCCTCGCGGCGCAGTCGCTCGAGCGTTGCGTCATCGGCCCACCCGAGCTTCTTCAGTCGCTCGCCGAGGCGCGGGATCGGATCGAGCTGGCGCCAGCGCTCGACCTCCTCGCGCGTCCGGTATTCTTCGGCGTCCCCCTCGAAATGACCCCGGTAGCGATAGCAGACAGCCTCGATCAAGCTCGGACCGTATCCAGCGCGAGCCCGCTCGATCGCGTCCTTCGCGGCACGCCACACGTCGATTACGTCCATCCCGTCCACCAGATAGGACGGCACGTTGAAGCCGAGGGCTCGCTGGAACTGGTGCGGCTGGGCGAGCGCCTGCCACTTGGGCGTCGAGTCGGCGTACATGTTGTCCTCGATCACAATCACCAGGGGCAGGCGCCAGAGTACTGCGGCGTTCAGCGTTTCGGCGAGTGTCCCGTGGTTGGCAGCACCCTCGCCAGCGAATGCGACCGCGACGTGCGGCTCGCCACGGTGGCGGAAGGCGAACGCTGCACCGGCCGCTTGCGGGAACGACGCACCGACGATACCGCTGCAGGAGAAGCGGTGCTCCGCATCGAACAGATGCATGTGCCCACCCTTCCCGCGGCAGAGGCCGGTCACCTTGCCGAAGATCTCAGCGGCCAGTTTGTCCGCCGGTACGCCCTTCGCGAGCGCATGGTGATGCGGCCGGTGCGTACTGACGACAGCATCCGGATCGCGGAGGTGCATCCCCACGCCGACCGCGACCGCCTCCTGGCCGACCGCAAGGTGCATCTCGCCGCGGATCGGGCCGGCTGCCATGTTGAACTGCGGGGTCTTGCCGATGTAGTAGCGGTCGGCGATCGTCTCCTCGAACGACCGGATCAGACACATCTGCCGGTACGCCGCGAGCAGGATGTCCGGCGTCAAGCCAGCCTTCTCGACGGTGTACCGCAGGTCAGCGAGACTCGGCTCGGGCTTCCACATGCCGCACCTCCCTCACTGCACCGCGGCTCGTTCGACTCGTCCCTCTGCTCCCCAGCGTAGAGGTCATCCGGTGAGCTGTCAAGAGGATGAAGCGACAGCGTGCGCCGGTGCAGTGAAATCAGGCGATCGACCCGTGGGCTACATGGGCACCGAGACAACCGTCGCGAGCGACGATCATTCCCCAGCGGTCGTCACCGACCTCCTGGCCTGGCTGCACGTCGAGGTGCGACCAGTGCCACGCTTCCCGGTTCCTTGTCCTTCATTGGCGGGCGAGCGACTCGGCCAGGGAACGCACGGCGTGCAGCATGCCGATATAGGCGAAGGTGCAAGCCGGTCCGATCGTCGAACCCGGTCCGGGATAGGTGCGACCCATCACCGACGCCGTCGTGTTCCCGGCCGCGTACAGCCCAGGGATCGGTTGCCCGTCCTCGCGGAGGACGCGGGCCCACTCGTCAGTCAGGAGCCCACCTTTGGTGCCGAGATCACCCGGATAGATGGCCGTCGCGTAGAACGGCGGGCGATCGAGCGGCCCGAGGTTCGGATTCGGCCGCACTCTGGGGTCCCCGTAGAACCGGTCATAGGCACTGTCGCCGCGATGGAAGTCTTCGTCCTTGCCAGCCGCCGCCATGCGATTAAAGCGTTCCACCGTGCGCTCGAGCCCATCCGGGTCGATACCGCAGCGGAGCGCGAGTTCGCGCAGCGTCTGCGCCCGGACGAGGAATCGATCGCTCGTCATCGAACGCGGTGTGAGCAGCGGCGGGACGAAACCGAATGGATAGAAGCGACGGTGCTTGGAATCGATGATCAACCACGCTGGGATCGCTGGAACTTCGCGATGCCGCTCGTACTGGGCATGGCCGCAATCGACGTAGGATGCCGACTCGTTCATGAAGCGCTGGCCACTCGAGTCGACGATGATCCCGAAGGGGAAGGAGCGTTCCCAGAGGACGAAGAGCGGTCGGCCGTTCGGCATGATCGCCGTCGGGCCCCACCAGGCATCGTCCATGAGCGCGAGAGCCGCACCGATGGCCTGGGCAGCGCGAATCGCGTCACCGGTGTCGCTGGGGGCAGCGCTCGTCCATTCCGTGGTGATCGGGTGGGGGTGGTAGCGCTCGCGCATCTCCCGGTTGTGCGCGAATCCGCCAGCCGCCAGCAACACACCGCCCCGCGCACGGATCCGGACCGGGCGACCCTGGTGCTGCACCACTGCACCGACGACGGCTCCGTCCTCCGTGAGCAGCTCGACCAGCGGACTCTCCAGCCAGATCGGAATGCTCCGCTGGAGACAAAGCGACAGCAGTTGACCGATGAGCGAGGCACCCAGCGTGAGCGGCACACGGCCGCGCAGGCGATAGGACAGGAGTCGCCAGACGACACGAGCTGCCGTCAGGGCTCCGTTCGGTGTCCGGAGGACGAGGGCGAACTGACTCGCTTCGTTCGTATGGAGTGGCACGCTCGGCAAATTGGGATACCGGTGCAAGCGAGCCAGCCAGACCCCCAGTTGCCTCCCGTCGAAGAGCGCTCCCTCGATCGACCGGCCGAAGGTCGAACCACCCGGCTTCTCAGGATAATAATCCGGATAGCCGAGCGACGGTCGCCAGCGGAAACCCAGTCGCTCCAGGAACTCGACCATTTGTGGCCCGTACTCGAGGAAAGCGCGCCGGCGTTCTGGCGAGGAGGCTGGTCCGACCTCCCCGATCACCTCGTTCATGTACCGGAGCGCTTCTTCGAACGAATCGCGCAAGCCAGCTCGCCGGCTGACCGGGTTGTTGGGGATCCAGAGCCCCCCACCTGACCAGGCAGTCGTCCCACCCACGGAGGCGGTCTTCTCCACCACGAGCGGCTCGAAGCCGTGTTCTTTGACGACCAGTGCACCGACGAGCGCTGCGCCTCCGCTGCCGACGATAAGGACATCCGTCTGATAATCGAAATCCGGCATGGTACCCTCCCCTGCTTCACGACGCGTGCGCGACTGCGTGTTCCGTACTCTGCCAGCGATCGACCGATTCGTCAACCGAGGCGACTGCGAGCTCCCGATCCGCACGGTCGGACCGAGCCTTTCTCTCGACCTGCGCCATGGAAAAAAGGAGTATCGTCTGACTCTTGCTCACGTCGCATTTTCCCGTATACTACAGTGAGCGCCTCATGGCGCGACCGCACTCGATGCCGAACCGTAAGGAGGGAAAGGGTACGATGAACCAGTACACCGCCTCACGAGTCGACCAGCGTGTCGTCTTCTACACCGCGGCGGTGGGCTTCGGTTCCGGTTCGGGTTGCGGTCGCGGCTCCAGTAGTCCCTCCGGTTCCGGTCGCAGCGGCTCCGGTCGCCACGGAGACGCTGTGACGATCCGTTCGCTCACTGTCACCGTAAGACGTGAACCGGAGGGGATCCATGGAACGGCAGATTCGACTCGCACTCGATCTTGACGGTGTTCTGACGGAGCACCCGGCGCCGCTGGCCCAGGCGGCCAACCGAGCGCTGGGTATGCAGCTACCCGATCACGCATTCGTCGATTCCCATGGCTGCAACGTCCCGGAGGCCGTCCGCCTCTGGGTCTACGGCCCCGGCGGGCCAGCGACGCTGCTCGATCCGGCACCGAACGCACCGCAGCTTCTGCGCGACGTGCTGCGCGTCCTCGGGAGCGATCGCGTGGTCATTATCACCGCGCGGCCGGAACGCTCGCGCGCGACGACCGAGGAGTGGCTGCAGCGACACGGCTTCCCACGCTGCCGGATCGTCTTCACCGACGACAAGGTGGTGGCCGCCCGTGAACTCGGCGTGACCCATGCCATCGAGGACAGTCTGCGGCACGCGACACGGTACGCCGAAGCTGGTATCACCTGCTTCCTGTTGACGAACGAGCCCGCACCTCCCGGCGAGTCGCCGTTCGTCGTCCGCGTGCCGGACCTGACCGCTGCTGTCCAATCGGTGCTGCGCCTCGCTGGGGCACCGCTCCCGACCACCAGCAGCGACGGGGTCCTGCCGCGTCGCCGGCGGATCGTCGTGAGCGACGTGATCGACCAGCGCGCCCTCGAGCGGCTGGCCGCTGAGGCCGAGGTGATCGAGGTCGATGGTCGCGACAAGGAAGCGCTCTACGCAGCACTGCGCGACGCGGATGCCCTGATCGTCCGCAGCGAGACGCAGGTCACCCGCGAACTCCTCTCCCACGCACCGCGTCTCCGCGTGGTGGCACGTGCCGGTACCGGTGTCGACAACATCGACCTCCAGGCAGCGACCGAGGCGGGTATCCTGGTCCTCAACGCACCGGGTGCCAACGCGGTCTCAGCGGGCGAACACACGATCGCCCTCATGCTCGCCATCTCGCGCTGCCTCATCGAGGCGAACGCGACGACGCACGCCGGACGCTGGGAACGCAAGCGCTTCCGCCCGTTCGACCTCAAAGGGAAGACCGTCGGCATCGTCGGACTCGGTCGTGTCGGTTCGGTCGTTGCCCAGCGGCTCCGTGCCTTCGAGGTCCGCTTGCTCGGGTATGACCCGTACATCACGCGCGAGCGCTTCGCTCAGCTGGGCGTCGAACCGGTCGACTACGAGACGCTGCTCGAGCACAGCGACATCGTCACCTTCCACGTGCCGGCGACACCGGAGACCCGCCATATGCTCGATGCCCGCGCGATCGCTCGGATGAAGCGCGGTGCGATCGTCATCAACTGTGCGCGCGGCGAGATCGTCGACGTACACGCGCTCGCGGAAGCGCTGAAGAGCGGGCATATCGCGGCAGCCGGTGTCGACGTGTTCCCGGAGGAGCCAGCCTACGAGAGCCCGCTGTTCGGTCTCCCGAACGTCGTGCTCACGCCCCACATCGGTGGCTCGAGCCGAGAAGCGCTCGAGGCGGTGGGCGAGATCATCGCCACGACCACGCTGGCGGCCTTGCGGGGTGAGGTCGTCCCCAACGCGGTCAACCTTCCGGCCGCATCGCTCCACGCACCGGAACTGCTGCGACTGACGCAGGTGGCCGAGGCAGCTGGCCACCTCATCGCGGTGCTCCAGCCAGCCCGGCCATCGAGCTTCCTGGTAACCGTGCACGGCCAGGTTGCACCGGATATCGCCGAGCATGTGACCGCCGTGGCACTCGCTGCCGCGCTCCGGCGCTGGACAGTGCGACGGGTGACACCCGTCAACGCGCGGCTGGTCGCGCAGGAACTGCAGCTCTTCGTCGACGTGCGTTTCGATACCGGCGCCTCGACGGTACCCGAGTTCAACTTCGAGGTCGATGGCGACCCGCCACATCACGTCATGGTGCGCTGGGACCACCGCCACGCCGGCATCATGGAAGTCGACCGCTTCTCGCTCGAGCGGCCGCTGGCCGGCCACATGCTCATCACGCATCACCGCGATCGACCCGGCATCATCGGCCGCATCGGGACGATTCTCGGCCGCTACGATGTGAATATCGCGGGCATGCAGGTCGGGCGCCGGGAGCGCGGCGGCGAAGCGATCATGGTGCTGAATGTCGACGACCCGATTCCGGAAGCAGCCTTGAACGAGATCCTGCAGGTGCCGGACGTGTGGACAGCCTACGTCGTCTCGCTCCCGGAGCCTGTCGACGCACCGGCACCCTTCGCACCGGCCCTGGCCGACGACTGAGCGGCGCTACTCACACCAGACGGCGATAGAGGTCCAGCGTGCGCTGGGCGACGGCACGCCAGCTGAAGTGCTGTTCGACCCGCGCACGTCCGTTCCGGCCTAACCGCTCGCGCAGGGACGGATTGTCGACGATCCGCTGGATGGCCGCTGCCAGGTCGCGAGCGAATCCCTGCGGGTCGATCGGCTCACCGCGTTCCGGGTCGACCTCCACGTGGACGAGGATCCCGGTCTCCCCGTCGACGACGACTTCCGGTATGCCGCCGACGTCGGAAGCGACGACCGGACACTCGCAAGCCATCGCCTCCAGATTGATGAGGCCGAACGGCTCGTACACCGACGGGCAGCAGAAGACCGTCGCGTGCGAGTAGAACTGGATCACGTCCGAGCGCGGCAGCATCTCCGGAATCCAGACGATACCGCTTCGCTGGGCACGGAGCTCAGCCACTCGCGTCTCGACCGCCTGCGCGAGTTCCGGGGTATCGGGCTGGCCGGCGAGGAGAACGACCTGAACGTCCGGGCGGAGGAACCGTACCGCATCGAGCAGATGCACGATCCCTTTCTGCCGGGTGATCCGACCGACGAAGAGGACGTACGGCCGGTCGAGGTCGACACCGGCACGCTCCAGAGCGCTCGTCTCGCTCGTCTTCCGGTAGAGGTCGATGTCGATCCCATTGTGAATGACGTGGACGCGCTCCGGCGGTATCGCGAAGAGGCGGAGGACATCCTGGCGCGTCGCACCGGACACCGCGATCACAGCATCGGCCGCCTCGATCGCCGTCCGCTCCATCCAGGAGCTGAGCCGGTAGGCTGTCCCGAGTTGCTCGGCTTTCCACGGTCGAAGCGGTTCGAGCGAGTGGATTGTCAACACGTACGGACGCTCCCAGAGGAGACGCCCCCAGAGGGCCGCCAGGTCGGTGTACCAGGTGTGCGCGTGGATGACGTCGGCATCGATCGGATCGCGTACCATCAGCAGGTTCCGCGACAAGGCATCGAGCGCGGACCAATGGCGGCGATCTCCACTGCGCCGGATCTCGTCCCATCCCCGATAGCCGCGGACGCGCAGGTTGGGCTGTTCGATGTCCTGATCGCCGAAGCAACGCACCTCGACAGCGACGAGTGCAGCGAGTTCGCGTGTCAGGTACTCGACATGCACGCCAGCGCCGCCGTAGACGTGCGGCGGATACTCGTTCGTCAGCACCAGCACTTTGCGGACATCAGCCATTGCATCGCCCCCTGCAGCCGATCGTATCACGCGGCGGGGACAGCGTCGCCGATCCGGGAGGAGAAGAGACGCGAGCGAAATGCCAGGAGGCGCAGGCCGTTCAGGACGACGACGATCGTGCTCCCCTCGTGACCGACGACGGCGAGGGTGAGCGGTACGCCGCGCAGGAGAATGCTGGCGACCAGCAGCACGATCACACCGAGTGCGATCGCCAGGTTCTGCACGATGATCCGCCGGGCAGCGCGTGACAACTCGATCGAGTAGGGCAACTTGGTCAGATCATCGCTCATCAGAACGACATCAGCCGTCTCCAGCGCGACGTCCGTTCCCGCCGCACCCATCGCAACGCCGACGTCGGCAGCAGCGAGCGCCGGTGCATCGTTGACCCCGTCACCCACCATCGCGACACGGAAGCCGGCAGCCTGGAGCTCCCGGACGACCGCGACTTTCTCCTCTGGCAAGAGATCGGCGCGCCACTCGTCCAGGCCGACTTCGCGGGCGATGGCTCGCGCAGCGCGCTCGTTGTCGCCGGTCAACATTACTAGCCGGCGGACACCGAGCTCCCGCAGACGCTGGACGACCTCGCGGGCGACCGGCCGAACGACGTCAGCGATGCCGATGACACCGAGCACACGTCCAGCGACCGCAGCGTACACCGCCGTACGGGCTCGCTCGCGGAGATCGGTCGCAGCGGCGCGTAGTGCCGGCGGAATCTCAACGCCATGCTCCTCGAGCAGCGCTTCGTTCCCGACGAGAACCGTCGTCCCGTCGAGGTCGGCTCGGACACCTCGCCCTGGCAGCGAGGTGAGCGCTGTCACACGGTCGACGAGCGACCGATCGAACGCACCTAACACTTCGGCATGAGCCACGATCGCCAGCCCCAAGGGATGCTCGGAGCGATACTCGACGGGCGCGATCGGGCGAAGCACGTCAGCCGGGTCGATACCGGCGGCCGGAACGACATCCGTCACGCGTGGCTTGCCGACTGTCAGCGTCCCGGTCTTGTCGAAGACGACCGCATCGACGACACCGATCGTCTCGAGTTGCAACGCTCCCTTGAACAGCACACCGTTGCGCGCGGCATTGGCGAGCGCGGAGAGAATCGACGCGGGTGTCGAGATGACGAGTGCGCAAGGAGAGGCAGCAACCAGCAGGGTCATCGCCCGGTAGAAGCTCGTCGCGGGATCGGCGCCCAGTCCGACCGGTACGGCGAAGGCGAGCAGCGAAACCACGATCACGGCCATCGCGTATTTGCCCTGAAACGCTTCGGCGAACCGCTGGGCTCGGGACTTCTGCTCTCGCGCTTCTTCGACGATCTGGATGATGCGTGCCAGTGTGCTCTCATGGACCGGCCGATCGACGCGTACCCGGAGCAGACCAGTCGTATTCAGCGTCCCGCTGAAAACCTGATCGCCCGGTCGCTTGTGTACCGGGAGCGACTCACCGGTGATCGCCGATTGATCGACACTCGAATCCCCGGCGACGACGGTGCCGTCGATCGGGATGCGTTCGCCAGGCCGAACGATGACCTCATCACCTGGGAGGAGCTCCTCGACCGGAAGAACGACTTCGGCGTCGTCGCGGATGACGAGCGCGGTGTCCGGTCGCAGCGCGATGAGCGAACGGATGGCCCGATGCGTCCGACCGAGCGCGTAGTGTTCGAGCGCGTTCCCGAGAGAGAAGAGGAACAGCAGGATCCCACCTTCCGGCCAGGCACCGAGGACGGCAGCGCCGATTGCCGCCAGGATCATCAGGAGATCGATGTCGACTGTCTTTTGGAGAAGCGACGCCACGGCACGGTAGGTCGCATAGGCACCGCCAGCCACGTAAGCAGCCAGGTACAGCGCGAGCGAGAGCCAGGGCGAGAGTGCCGCTCGCTCGGCCGACCAAGCTGAGAGCAGGAAGACACCGGTCGCGGCAGTCGTGAGGAGGAGTCCATGCTGCTGCCACCAGAGGACGCGTTCCTCGCGGTTCGTTCCTTCCTGCCGTCGAATGGGGACCACGAGCGTGCGGAGCTCCTCGCCGCGAGCCAGACCGTTCCCGATGACGAGCGGGTCGCTCCCGCTCGAACAGCGCGGGCAGCTTCCGCCGTTTCCACTGCGATGATCGGCGAGACGTGTGGCAACGGCACGGGCGCGAGCACGTACCCGGTCTGCAGCGGCATCGTGCCGGTAGCGCACGACCAGCTGGTGCTCCGTCGGGTGGAAGGTTACTGCGACGATCTCATCGTCGCGGGTGAGCTCCTCCAGGAGCGTTTCGCATTCACTGCGTGTCGTCGCGGACGTTGACATATGACCGAACCTCGTTTCGAAATTGAGAATCAGTCCTATTTGCAACGGCCGTAGTGTACCGCCACACGTCTGGGGCGTCAAGGACCACCACCCCGCACCCGACTGTGAGTGGCTGTGTCGGCGAGCGATCAGTGGCGCAGCCCTTCGCTGCGCTTCCCGGTCAGGATCTCGATCGTCATTTCATAGAGCACGATGCGGTCGAGGTACGGGTAGCCGGATTCGAACAGCGAGGGATCGCTGTACTTCTCCAGTAGCCGGTCGAAGAACCACGTTTTGGTCTCGTCGTCCTCGACGATGCGCACGTGCCCGAAGGCGACGACACTGGTGTAGACGAGTGCCGAATTGCAGGCGTACGGTTTCCCAGGATGGAGCGGCCCCATCTCGGCAGCCTCGACGCAGACACGGGGATCGCGGCGAATATTGGAAAGGAAATGACCCTCCTGCGCGCCAGTGTGGAAGTACAGCGTCTCGCCACCTGGGTAATAGAACACGAGGGGTATCACATACGGCCAGCCGTCGGGACCCGCTGTCGCGACGTGGAGAACCTGGCGCTGTTGCAGCCATCGACGCGCCTCGGCATCAGCCATCAAGCGCTTGACGCGCCGCACACGGCCCCGGTAGTCGACCGTCCGTTCACGCTCTTCCATGACTCGCCCCTCGATTCCGTCGAGCGCGTCCTGCCGGCTACGTCGGACCAGTATAGATCGTCGGATACCGACATACCGTTCCCACCGGGCATTCCACGCTCGGATACGCTGACACGTTGGCACACGGCGGAGCGCGCGAGGAGCGATGCTGTGGATGATCGCTCCGGTCGCTGTGGATAACCGGCTCGCTCATCCACATCCAGTGCGTCTGGCTGTGGGTAGCGACATCTCCCCGTGCGGACAGGCAGTGGACGGAGACGCACGCAGTGCCAAATGGGCTGGCTCTTTTCCCACAGGACGTCGGCTCTGACCAGGCACTATCCACAGGGACGCGCCACGACATTCGGCGCTGTGATCGCGGTTTCGTCGGTATCCCCACGATCCACGACCCCGACTACGGTGACGAGTTCTCTCCATCGAGTTATCGACACGGGACTCCCACCACGGCTGGGACGTGGGAGAATCAGGAACGTGAGTGGACGCGGGGAGCGAACAGCGAAAGGGTTACCGGCAGATGCACAGTGCTGACGTCGTGATCGTTGGGCTCGGAATCATGGGCACGGCCGCTGCAGCGGCATTGGCCCGGCGTGGTCATCGTGTACTGGGCCTGGAACAGTATCCGCCGTTCCATACCCGTGGGTCATCGCATGGGAAAACGCGGATCATCCGCGAGGCCTATTTCGAATCACCGGAGTATGTCCCACTCGTGCAGCGAGCGTACGTGCTGTGGGAAGAACTCGCCGAGCGGACGGGGCGGACGCTCTTGCGAGTGACCGGCGGCATCAGCCTGGGGCGCCCGGAGAGCCCGTTCATCACCGGGGCACGCGAGAGCGCGCTCCGGCACGGACTCGCGCACGAACTCCTGGATGCAGCCGAAGCGAGGAAGCGTTTCCCAGCACTCCGTGTTCCCGATGATTTCGTCGCGCTCCTCGAGGGCAGGGCCGGGATCCTGTTCGCTGAGGAGTGCTGGCGGGCGTTCATCGACGATGCGGTGGCGCACGGTGCCCGACTGCACTTCGGAGTTCGAGTGACCGGTTTCGCGCTGGAAGGGAGCGGCGTCGCGATCGAGACGAGCGAGGGGGCGATTCGGGCGGAACGCCTTGTCGTGACGGCTGGTCCGTGGACACCTGAGGTACTCGCGTCGCTGGGACTGCCGCTGACGGTTCGGCGCGTCCTGGTGGTGCACGTCGAGCCACGGCGACGCGAGCTGTTCGAGTTGGGGCAGTTGCCCATCTTCTTGCTCGACGTGCCGGAGGGCGAGTACTATGGCTTCCCGTGGCTCCCGGAACAAGGGGTCAAGTTCGGTCGGCATGATGATGGCGAAGCGTGCACGGCCGAGACGGCACGGCGGGAGGTGCGCGATGACGAGATCGCCCACATGCTGGCGGTGCTGGGCCGGTATCTTCCCGAGGCCGCTGGGTCGGTGCTGATGCCGGTGACGTGTCTCTACACGATGACGCCCGACGGGCATTTCGTCCTCGATCGGCATCCGGAGTGGCCACACGTCGCCTTCGCTGGCGGCTTTTCCGGTCACGGATTCAAGTTCGCGCCGGTGATCGGCGAGGCGCTGGCGGATCTGGCGATCGAGGGGCGTTCCGAACTGCCGATCGGTTTCCTCGGAGCAGGCCGGTTCGGGACACGGCATCAGTAAAAGCGTGTCCGGGTACGGTGGTACGGCGGTGCATCGGGCGGCAGCGACTGGCCGAGTTGCCAGAGGGCCCAGTCGACCTGCCAGGCGGCCGCTGGTTGGCCACGGGCGTGCAAGCGAGCGACGAGTTCGTCGACCGTACAGACGGTCGCCGCCCGGATTTCGACTTCCTCGGGAGAACCGGCCAGGATCTCCTCGCGTGCGTCGATGCGGCGTGCCAGGGTTTCCTCGTAACGGAGCGCACCGTAGAAGCGGAGTACCTGCGGCAGCTTGTAATCGGCGAAGGCGGTGAGTGCATCGAGGTCGTGGAAGGAGCCGAGTTCGCGACCGTGAAAGGCGCCGGCGAGGTCGGTGCAGAGGAGTTGCGCACGCTTGTAGAACGGTACGACGAGACCGTCGTACGACGCGACGTCGCGAAACGAGGGGAAGACCTCAGTGACCAGACGCACCAGCGTGGCGGCGCTCCCGTCTGCACGGCGGACGAGGTGTGCGAATTGGCCGTCGCACGTGGTGAGAAGTCCGCGTGCGACTTCGCGGACGTGCTCGATACGCCAGGTGAGCAAGGGGATCGTTCCCTCGCCCGTGAACAGGTCGGCGATCTGGTCGTCGGTGAGCTGGGCGAGGTACCCGGCATCGTAGAGCGGGTGCCCGCGTTCCAGTGCGCGTCGCAGGGCAGCTGCGAGGGCAAAGTAGCCATCGTAGAGCTGGTCGCGATAGCGGATACGCCAGCGCGGTTCCCCCCAGAAGCAGAAGTTGAGCGCGTCGAGGAGGAGTACATAATTGGCGGTCTGCTCGGGCGTCCCACGCCAGTGGAGCGGGTGATCCCAGTCCGGGAGATCGGGGAGCGGGCTGGGAAGAACGGAGAGGATGCGCTCGATTCCAGCCGGATCGAGCTGCACCCAGCGGGCACGCTGGAGGACCATGCGCGTCGCAGCGCGGATGCCGAGAGGGTCGGGCACGGTAGGGTATGCAGACCGCATCGAGACGCTCGCATTCCGTGGCGCGACGACGCCGAAAATGGGAGGATCCGGCTACGTGGGCGCCGAACCCGCTCGAGTATACTGTCGGTACGATGCCGCTCGCTGCCGTTCATGGGGGATGAGGATGAGCGCCATTCCGCTGGCCGAAGCTGTGGAGAAGGCTCGCCGCGCGATCGACGAGGCGAGATGGAGCGAGGCGAAAGCGATCGTCGAGGCGGTCCGGTCGGCTGCACCCGAGGCAGCGACGACGCAGCTTCTCTGGGGCCGGATCCTGCTCGAGGAGGATGCCGAGGCGGCCGAGCGTGTCTTGCTGCGGGCGATCGAGATCGATCCGGAGGATGCTGAGGCGTGGGCGTTGCTGGCAGAGGCACGGCGACGCCGAGGGGAACGCGAGACGGCGCGGACGCTGCTGCAGGTGGCTTGGGAGTGCGCTCCCTGGCAGCGGGAGTATGCGGAGCGGCTGGCCGCCTGGTATCGCGAGGACGGCCAAGACGGACAGTTGTGGCTGTCCAGAGCGGCGCTCGCCGCCCTGTACGTGAGCCAGGGGTGGTGGACACGAGCAGGCGAGGAATGCCGTACGCTGCTCGAAGAGGGAGGCGAGCGGTGGGATCTCCGCCAACGCCTCTGTCTCGCCCTCTGGTGGCTCGGCGCGCGCGACGAAGCAGCGGCGCAGGCGGAAGGGATGCTGGCCGAGCGGCCGGAGGCGGTCGGCGCGCTGATCGTCGCGGCACTGGCCGCACGCGAGCGCGGCGATGAGGCGACCGCCCGTCAGCATTGCGAACTGCTCTGGGCGCTCGATCCTTTGGGGGAAGCGGTCACCCGGTACGTACCGGAGGAGCGGTGGGAAGAGCGCGCGTGGCTCGGGGTAGCCGAACCGGTGCTGGTAGAGGAACGGTGGACAGTGCCGTCAGTGGGAGAGACAGCGCTTCTGTGGGAGCTGCCGACGGACGAGGAACTCGCGGCTGCGCGGCCTCCGGATGCGGAGCTGGAGGAGGCGTTGGCGTTCGAGATCGGTCTTGCGGCTGAGGAGGCTGCGACCGGTGCTGTCGGCGCGGCCGAAGCGGAGAGCGAGCCGGTGGAGGCGGGAGTACTGGAGCAGTGGGAACTGCCGAGCGAGGAGGAGATCGAGGCAGCACGGCCGCCCGCTGAAGTCGAGCGTGGGTGGACGAGCATGCTCGAAGAGTTGGTATCGAGCGGAATCGAGCCACTGGCGATCGAAGGCCTGGAATCCGCCGAAGAAGCGCCGGCCGGTGCAGCGCCGCCGGGAGCCGAGGTCGTTGCCGAGACCGTGCTTCCCGGGATGACGGCGGAAGCGGCGACGCCGGAGGCAGTAGCCGGAAACGAAGAGGCGGTGGCCGAAGCCGGGGAGATGGCGACGGAAGCTGCGGAAGCTGCGGCCACTTCCGTGGAGCGCACGGCTGTCGAGGAGCCGGTTGTCTCAGTCAGTGCTGCTGCAGCGGAGGAGAGCCAAACTCGTGACCGTGGTGAGGAGCTGATCACGTCGGCAGAAGGGGAATTCGAGCGGCTTCTGGCGACGGGTGCGGTGGAGGAAGCAGTGCGGCTGGCGCAGCGCGTGGTGCATCGCGGTGGGGAGGAAGCGGAGGCGCTGATTCCGCACCTGGAGCGGTTGGTCGCCGAAGGGGGGCGAGGAGCACGGCAGGCGGCGATGGCAGTGGGTGCCTTCTACCGGCGGCGCGGAGAGACGGGGCGGGCATCGCGATACTACGAGTTGGCGTTGCGGCTGCGCAGCGAGTAGGCTGGAGAACAGGTGAGCGGTTTGGGTGCGGGCGCGTGGGCGCCCGCGTTCGTTGCCGGAGGGTAGGAGCGTGGAGCGGT
>BEID01000006.1 GCA_002898975.1 bacterium HR27
CAGGCCTGGCCAGAACTCCGCGAAGGTGGTACCGAAGCGGGTGCCCGCGCTGCCCGCTATGCGGCGCTCGCTGAGGTCGCACAGGAAAACCACACCCCCTGGATCGCCGTCGGTCACACCCGGGACGATCAAGCCGAAACGCTCGTGCTCCGCCTGCTCCGCGGTGCTGGCCTCGATGGGCTCGCCGGGATGCGCCCGCTGACCGAACTCAGCGTTCCGCTCGACCCCGAGCATCGCAGGTTCGTCCCCATCCAACTGCTTCGCCCGCTCCTCACGGTCCGTCGCCAGACGATCCAGGCAGCACTCTCCGTGCTCGGGCTGGAACCGATCGAGGACCCGACCAACCGCTCGCTCGCCTTCGAACGCAACCTGGTCCGCCAGCGCGTGATGCCGGTTCTCGAAGAGGTGCGCTCCGGTGCCGCCGAGACGCTGGCACAGGTCGCCGAGCAACTCCAGGACGACGCGGACTATCTGCACGACTTGGCGCGAGAAGCCTACCGCACGATCGTCCGTTTCGAGGACGCGTTCGCCATTCTCGATCGGGCACGCTTCCGGCAGACCGCGCGAGCACTCCAGCGACGCGTCCTGCAACTCACCGTACGTGACCTCGTCGATCCGACTTGGACGCTCAGCCGTGAGCGGATCCTCGCGCTCAGCAGGGCGGTCGAGCGTGGCCGTCCGGCAACTCGCGTCGAACTGGGTCGTGGAATCGTCGCCTCCATCGGTTACACTGAGGCTGTTCTCGGTCCGGCTGCACGGATCGAGAACTTTCTGCTACGGCGGTCGGGATATCCGCTCCTCGAGCCAGGGGCTGTTATCCCGCTGCGATCTGGCATGACCGTCCGGCTCGCCAACGGTTGGTCGCTCGTCGTCCATCGGGCAGAAGAGGGGCGCTGGTTCCTCCGGACGCGACGCAGGGGCGACCGCCTGATGCGGCCGGGTTTCGCCACACCGGTGAGGTTGCAAGATTGGCTCGTCAACGAGAAGATCCCGAGCAACCTACGGGATCGCCTGCCGATGGTGGCCGATGACGGTGTCGTGTGGTGGATCGCGGGACTGGGTCCCCAGCGGTTCGTCGCACCGGACGGAACGGTGGTGGAACTGCGGAGAAGCGAGGAGGCGCAGGGCGTGAACGAGACAGTGCGCACGGTCCCGGGGGAACTGGAGCGCGTCCTGATCGACGAAGCGACGCTCCAGAAGCGCGTCGCCGAACTCGGCAACGAGATCGCACAAGCGTATCGCGGACAGCGGCCCATCTTGATCGGTGTTCTGACCGGTGCATTCGTCTTTATGGCTGATCTCATCCGACACCTGCCGATCGAGCTCGATGTCGATTTCATGGCCGTCTCGAGCTACGGCCAAGCGACCGTGACGTCGGGCGTCGTCCGCATTCTCAAAGATCTCGACCGGCCGATCGAGGGACGCGACGTGCTGCTGGTCGAGGACATCATCGACAGCGGCCTCACGTTGCAGTACCTCCTCGACGTGCTGCGCCGCCGCAACCCGCGGAGTCTCCGTGTGGTGGTCCTCCTGCGCAAGCAGAAGCCGGAGGCGATCCAGGTACCGGTCGATTGGGTCGGCTTCGACATTCCGGACGAGTTCGTCGTGGGATACGGACTCGACGCAGCCGGACGCTTTCGCAACTTGCCCTTCATCGCCGTCTACCGGGCAACGAAGTAGCGTGTCGACACTGTACTGTCCTCTCGTGTCGCGAACCAGTACGAACGGGCCTGGGGCTCAACTCCTCGTCAGTCGATACCGGAGATGGGGGCGGTTGCCCGGCACGGTGCGTGCTGCGGCCCTGCCGTACCGTGCACGCCAACGGTCAGGGCATCTCCCTCGCTTGCTATAATCGGGGACGCCCGCAAGAACTGGCGACGCTGCGGGCCGACGACAGTGGAGGCTACCCCGATGGCAGACAACAAGTGGCTCCGGAACGGCTTCGTCTGGATGATCCTGATCATCGCTGCGATCGCGGTTTGGGTGACGTTCGTCCAAGGCGGGCACAGCGGCTCGTCGCTCACCACCCAGCAGCTCGCCGCCGACATCAAGGCCGGCAAGGTCGAGCAGCTGGTGATGACCAGCGGTTCTGACGAAGTGCAGGTGCACTACTTCGGCACGCAGGAAGTGCGCACGCTCCGGCTCCCCACCAACGTCGATATCTTCGAGCTCCTGCAGACGTACGGCATCGATCCGCAGACGGTGAACATCACGACCAAGGCAGCGAGCCAGTGGGGGAACTGGCTCGGCACGCTGACGTTCCTCTTGCCGACCATCTTCCTGATCGGCGTCATCATCTTCATGATGCGCCAGGCCCAGGGAACGAACAATCAAGCCTTATCCTTCGGCAAGAGCCGCGCTCGCGTCTTCACCAGCAACCGGCCGACTGTGACCTTCGACGACGTGGCTGGCGTCGACGAGGCCAAGGAAGAGCTGCGTGAGATCGTCGAATTCCTGAAGTACCCGGAGAAGTTCGCCGCCCTCGGTGCCCGCATTCCGCGCGGCGTGCTCCTGGTCGGTCCGCCTGGCACAGGAAAGACGCTGCTCTCCCGTGCGGTCGCTGGTGAAGCTGGAGTACCGTTCTTCAGCATCAGTGGTTCCGAGTTCGTCGAGATGTTCATCGGCGTCGGCGCGAGCCGCGTTCGCGACCTCTTCGACCAGGCCAAGCGGAATGCACCCTGCATCGTCTTCATCGACGAGATCGACGCGGTCGGTCGCCAGCGCGGTGCCGGACTGGGCGGAAGTCACGACGAGCGCGAGCAAACGCTGAACCAAATCCTCGTCGAGATGGACGGTTTCGACTCCAGCACGAACGTCATCGTTCTGGCTGCGACCAACCGCCCGGACGTGCTCGACCCAGCCTTGCTCCGCCCGGGCCGGTTCGACCGGCAGGTCGTGCTCGACCGGCCTGATCTGCATGGCCGGCTCGCCATACTCAAGGTGCACACGCGCGGCAAGCCGCTCGAAAGCGATGTCGACCTCGAGGACCTCGCCCGTCAGACACCTGGGTTCTCGGGTGCCGACCTGGAGAACTTGGTCAACGAAGCCGCGATCCTGGCAGCGCGGCGCAACAAGAAGACGATCGGCCGCCGCGAGCTCTACGAGGCGATCGACCGGGTGGTTGCCGGCCCTGAACGGAAGAGTCGCCGTATCAGCGAGCGCGAGAAACTGATGACGGCCTACCACGAGGCTGGCCATGCCCTGGTGGCCCGCATGCTGCCGCATGCTGACCCGGTCCACAAGGTGTCCATCGTCGCCCGCGGGATGATGGGCGGCTACACGCGGGTGCTCCCCGAGGAAGATCGCTTCTTCTGGACGAAGAAGCAGTTCGAAGCGCAGCTGGCCGTCTTCATGGCTGGGCTGGTGGCTGAAGAACTGGTCTTCCAGGAAATCTCGACCGGAGCAGCCAACGATATCGAACGGGCGACGACGCTCGCCCGGCGCATGGTGACCGAGTTCGGGATGAGCGAACGGCTGGGGCCCCTCGCCTTCGGTCGCAAGGAAGAACTGATCTTCTTGGGGCGGGAGATCGCCGAGCAGCGGAACTACAGCGACCAAGTCGCGTACGAGATCGATCAGGAGGTCCGCCGGCTCATCGACCAGGCATACCGCACTGCCAAGGACATCCTCATGCAGCACATGGACAAGCTGGAGAAGATCGCGACGCTCCTGGTCGAGAAGGAAACGCTGGAAGGACACGAGATCGAAGCGCTATTCGACGGGCCGCGCCCACGGCCGGAGCTAGTCGGGCCCCCCGTGACGAAGCCAGCGGCGCTCATGAATCGGCCGCAACCCTCGCAGGCCGAGGTACCGCAGGAGTCCTCGCGGCCGGCGGCCGCCCCACACATCCGGCCACAGCCAGCATCCTGACAGCAGGCTGCCGTACGATGCCCTGAGGCGGGTTCGTTCAGGCGAACGAACCCGCCGCCGCTTTTCCTTGTTCCTCAGTCGGCAGGGGTACTGCCACGGCCGTCGAGCAAGGGGCAGTCGACCTGGATCACCTCGTCGTAGGTCAACCAGGCACCGCTCAAGATAGGACGATACTGGTACTGCCGAAGCAGTCGTTGCGCGTCGCGGGCAGTCAAGCGCACGAGCCGTCCACTGCACCCAGGCCGCAGGTAATACCGGCCTTCTCGGTCGCGGAAGAGGAGCACGTCTGGTTGACCGCTGCGCCGACCGACTGGCTGGAACGCATGGACCTCCATCGGCGGCCTCCTTTCGAACTCAGCGGCTCCCCGCCAACGAGCAGGTCGACAACGAATGACAGTCCAGGAGCGGAAACGGTTGTTCAAAACAGTGTGGAAAACCGCGGTGGAGGCAGGGGGACTCGAACCCCCGACCTCGACAGTGCGATTGTCGCGCTCTCCCAGCTGAGCTATGCCCCCACGTTCACCAACGGGAAGTCTACCCGCCAACGACTCTGCCTGTCAAGGGAGGCTGGTAGGTCGCTCGCACCAACTGCTCAGCACCGCAGGTTCGAGAGGTCGCCCGGCAGTCGCTCCGTCCAGCGAGCGGCACGTCCGGCGACTGTGGGGGCCGATCCCCGTCGGTCATCCGGTCCCCTTTACCCCTGTCGCCGGGAGCCGTGGGCTGCTTCATCCGGTGTGGCATGCCGCGCAGCTCGCTCCTCGCGCAGCCGAGCGATCGCTGACCGCCCCAATACCCTCGACGCGACACAATAGAGGAAACCACGGTGCGCTCCCCAAACCATCTCGTTGTACGCCGATCCTGCTCGCAGCACACATGCCACCCCGGTCTGCGGTGCCTGCGTCCCGGCCTTCATCGCGTCACGCATGCTCATGAACCAAAACCACCCGCAACGAACCCGGTAACCCGAGACCAGCCAGCACTGCTCGCAGCGGCCGGCACGCACTGCGATCCGCGGTACGGCGTGACTGCCGACAGCTGGTGGCACGCCATACCCCTTCGACCAGTCCCCAGGCCGGGCACGAGGGTCGAGCGGACCGCAAACAACCGCTCCAGACAGCACTGGAGCCACGTCCAGGCATCGTCGTCGCCCCTGGCTCCACTGCGGACTGCCCACATGCCGGCACATGGGCAGAGGCCGGATGCTCTGTTCGCGGCAGGCACGTTGGAACTCGGCGCTCTATGCACCCCACTGGATGACCCACCACGATCCTGTTCGCGCAGACCGCCACTGGAACAGCACAGCGACAGAGCAACCCACCCCCTGGACACAGATGGCAGGCGACGCTATACTAGAAAGTGACAAGCGAATGCGGGAGTAACTCAGCTGGTAGAGTGCCGGCTTCCCAAGCCGGTTGTCGCGGGTTCGAATCCCGTCTCCCGCTCCGATATCCGACCCCCTGACCGGAGGAAGAAGGGTCAGGGGGTCAGTCTATGGTCAGGATCCGTCTCCGTTCCGATGGTCGCTATGAAGTCCGGATCCGGGGCAAGTCTTTTTACTTCCGGAGCGGAGAAGAGGCAAGAAGCTTCCTGGCCCCGGGGAGGGGAAGTTGTCCCGGCCCTTCGCTCCTGGCTCGACCTCCGAGCCGATCTTTCCCCCGCGACCAGAGACGACTACTGAGCCGGCCTCCGGGCCTGGGAAGCGTTCCTGGCCGGGAAGGGACTCGTGGACCTTACCCCGTCCTTCCTGACCGACGTCCTCGCAGCTTGGGGGCGGGAGGGGGTCGGGGCAAGGAGGTAAACGGACGGTCTAGGATCACCGGCCGTGCACAGGATCGAATGCTCGATCCCGCTCGCGCGGAGAAGGCTGCATCACGTGGCCGGCTCCGCACCGAACGAGCCCGACTGCTGCGGTCGTCGGCGGGGCAGGTGCTCGCCGATACGGAGTGGGACAGCGAGGTTCGAGGCGAACGGCTCTCGCTTCGAAACGCGGGGAAGGTGCGCGTCGGACCCGCCGTCTGCTCGTGCGACCGAACGGAAGTACGCCGACGGCACGTTGGTACCATGACTGAGCTTCGGCGCGAGCGAGCAGCGCCGGTCGAGCGGTGTCGGTGCTTCGAGCCGCCCTGTGAGTGGGATCGCCGAATGAGTACGCGATCTACCTGCACATGGAACACTTTCTGCGAAACACCGTGAGCGCAGCCAGAAACGAACGGGCGATTGACCCGCCGGCTTCGGGCTCTCATACTGACCGATGGGAGCAGTGCGGAAGGAGCAGTTCGATGCGTGCGCGTGCGGCGGTTTTGACGGAAGTGAAAAAGCCACTGGAAATCTGGGACGTCGAGGTCGACCCACCCAAAGACGGTGAAGTGCTGGTTCGCGTCGTGGCTGCCGGGGTTTGTCACAGTGACCTGCATTACATTCACGGGGATCTCGCTACGGTGCTACCAGCGGTGCCAGGGCACGAGGGAGCTGGCATCGTCGAGGCCGTAGGGCCCGGCGTGACCCGATTCCAGTCGGGCGACCACGTGCTGTTCGTCTTCCGTGCCTTCTGTGGCCAGTGTTTTTATTGTCTCAATGGCCGGCCGGCACTCTGTGATTTCAGTAACCCGCTGCGACGAACCGGTCGGATGTTCGACGGAACGACGCGTTTTCATCGCGACGGCCAGGACGTCCACCACATTCTCGGCGTCTCGTGTTTTGCGGAATACACCGTGGTGCCGGAACAAGGGCTGCTCAAGCTTCCGGATGACATTCCGCTCGATCGCGCAGCGCTCGTCGGTTGTGGCGTCACGACAGGGGTCGGTGCCGTGCTGTTCGCAGCCGGGGTGCGCCCAGGAGAGAGCGTTGCGGTGATCGGTTGCGGCGGCGTCGGGCTCAACGTGGTGCAGGGTGCCGCACTGGCCGGAGCGGGGCCGGTAATCGCGGTGGATGTGGTGCCGCAAAAGCTCCAGTGGGCGAAAGAACTCGGTGCCACGCATGTCGTCAACGCACGCGAACAGGATCCGGTCGAAGCGATTCGCTCGCTGACCGAGGGCCGTGGTGCGGACTACGCCTGCGAGGTGATTGGTCGGGTCGAGACAATCCAGCAAGCCTACGAGGCGACGCGGAAGGGTGGTACCACGGTTGTGGTGGGGCTGGCTCCGCAGGGAACGATCTTGCCACTCGATCCACTCGACCTCTTGCGTGCGGAGAAGACGATCAAAGGGACGGTCTACGGCACGGCGAATCTTCCGCGCGATATTCCCCGGCTGCTGGAGCTGTACCGGTTGGGTAGGTTGAAGCTGGACGAACTGATCTCTCGTCGTCTGCGCCTGGAGCAGATCAACGAGGGATTCGACGCAATGCTCAGCGGTAGCGTCGCGCGCAGTATCGTCGTATTCGACACGTGATCAGTCGTTGACGTCAGAGGGAACAAGGCGCGCGAACCGCCGTTTGCCGACCTGGAGAACGATCGGCTCGTCGAGTTCCACGACTTCCTCCGGGTCGTCGACACGGCGTCCATCGAGTCGCACGCCGCCCTGCGTGACTAGTCGGCGTGCCTCGTTGTTGGAGCGGGCGAAGCCGGCACGCACGATGAGCTCGATAATACGGCTCCGCTGCGGAACGGCAATTTCCGGCATCTGCTCGGGCAGTTCGCGCAAGCGGTGAACGCGGTGGAAGTGCTCGCGCGCACGCTCGGCAGACTCGGGCGAGTGCAGGTCGCTCACGATGAGGACAGCTAACCGTTCTTTGACGTCGCGCGGGTTGATCGTGCCGTTGGTCATGCCAGCCAACTGGACATCGATTTCCTCATCAGGGAGGTCGGTGAGGAGGCGGAGATAGTCACCCAGGACGTGATCCGGTATCGACATGATCTTGCCGAACATTTCCTCGGGTGGTTCGTTCACCGCGATGTAGTTTCCGTAGCTCTTGCTCATCTTCAGCGTGCCGTCAGTCCCGACCAGCAAGGGGACGGTCAGCACATCTTGTGGCTCCAGACCGTATTCCCTCATGATGTCACGCCCGACGAGAAGGTTGAATAGCTGGTCGGTGCCACCGATCTCGACGTCCGCCTGAATGGCCACCGAGTCGTAGGCCTGCAAGAGCGGATACAGGAGTTCGGTGATGCTGATCGGCGAACCCTGTTCGTAGCGCTTGGCGAAATCCTCGCGAGTCAACAGTTTCGCGACCGTGTACTTACTGGTGAGACGAATGACATCTTCGAGTGTGAAGGTGCCGAACCACGTGCTCTGCCAGACGATTTCAGCTCGACTGACATCGACGACTTTGAAGAATTGGTCCAGATAGGTCTTGGCATTCGCTTCTACCTCCTCGGCTGTCAGCATCGGGCGTTGTGCCGAGCGCCCTGATGGGTCACCGATGCGCGCTGTCCAGTCACCGATGATCACCACGACCTGATGTCCCAAAGCTTGAAATTCGCGCAGCTTGCGGAAACAAACGTAGTGGCCGAGGTGGATATCGGGACGAGTCGGATCTACTCCCAGCTTGACCCGGAGCGGGCGATCGCCGAGCAATCGTTCGCGCAGGCGCTCGCGCACCACCACATCGACAGTGCCGCGCGTGAGGAGACGCTCGACCAGCGCTTCACGCTCGTTCGGGGTCGTCATCGGTCGTCGGCACTCCTTCCAGCGGACGGTGTAGCGCAGCGACGAGCGGTGGCGGCCAATTCGCAAGCTCAGTGGCCAAGCGCACTCGTCCTTGGCGCTCGTCTTCCTGCATTTGCCGGATCAACTGATCCGGATCGTCGAAGGCACGATCCGGCCGCAAGCGCTCAATGAAGTAAACACTGAGTTCCTGACCCTGCAAAGCGGGTATCTGCTCGGCGAGAAGATAGACTTCCACCGCATACCCGGCACCCGGAAACGTGGGTCGGTTACCGAGATAGGCCAGTGCCGGATACCAGCCGCCGAGCGCGTACACAACGGAGGCGTAGATACCGTCTGCTGGTGTGAGCAGGCGGTCACGTATCGCGATGTTGGCAGTCGGAAATCCGAGAACCGTACCTCTTCCTGAACCTTTGATCACCGTTCCGACTACCAGGTGAGGCCGATCGAGCATTTCTCTGGCGGAACGGACATCGCCCTGCGCAATCGCTTCCCGGACACGCGTCGAGGAAATCGTGACCGCCTTGTCGGTAACGCGCTCGATGACCGTCACATGGAAGCCGTGCTGTGCGCCGAGGGTGCGCAGGACGTCAGGGTTGCCGCTCCGGTTGCGACCGAAGTGAAAATCGTCACCGACGATGATTTCGACGGGATGGACGAAGTCGACGAGAAGCTGTACGAACTCCTCCGGCGCGAGTTGCGCGAAAGCATGATCGAAGCGAACCAGCAGGATACGATCGATCCCGCACGCCAGGATGAGTCGCAAGCGATGTTCGGTCAAGGTGAGTCGACGGGGGGCGCGGTCGGGAGCGAGTACTTCGCTGGGTAGCGGATCGAACGTTACCGCGAGACTTCGGACACCGAGTTCGCGAGCGCGTGCCTGCACTCGCCCAAGCAACGAGCGGTGTCCGCGGTGAACACCGTCAAAATTGCCGATAGTCAAGACATGGCGATCCGGAGGTAGACGATCCCAGTCGGTGAAAACACGCATCGTCGGTCCGAACTCCTCCGTCAGCCTCGAGCGCGGTGGACGAGTTCGGGGCGCCAATGTTTGCGAAGTGCGTCGTACCGCGCGAGCCCGATCCAGTCGCCATCCGCTGCATAGGCTCGCGCGAGCGAACCCTCGGAGGCGGTGACACTGCACCGCACCGGAGCGCCATGATACCACGCAGTGAGCTGCGCATTCGGGAGCACCAAGGGTGGTAGCTCCTGTACCAGTGCATCGGGATGTTGCGCGAGGAGTGGCCAGGTCTCGGGCCCGAGAGTCCGCTCCAAGTCGGTGCTCGTCCATGCCTGGTTGAGGTGAAACCGCCCGATGCGTGTGCGGACGAGGCCGTGCAGGTATCCCCCAGTCCCGAGCGCATCACCCAGATCGCGAGCGAGTGCTCGAACGTAGAAACCCTTGCCGCAGTCGATCGCGACGACGAGATCGGGATAGTCGTAGTGCAGGAGCTCGAGACGGTGCACGGTGACGGTTCTCGGCTCGAGTGCGACGCGGTCTCCGCGCCGGATGCGCCGATAGGCGGCTGTCCCTGCGACCTTGATCGCCGAGTAAGCAGGTGGCACTTGCTGAATGGTTCCGCGAAAGCGCTCGAGTACTTCTGCGATCGCAGCCCGTGATGGTGGGCTGACAACCGGCTGGGACTCGCGTGGTTCGCCTTCGAGATCGTCTGTCGTAGTCGACACGCCCAATACGATATGCGCGATATAGCTCTTGTCGGCGTCGATCGCGTACTGGGCGAGTCGCGTGGCGACGCCGACAAGAATGAGCAGCAAGCCCTCGGCTGCAGGATCCAACGTGCCGCCATGCCCGACGGAGCGGAGACCGAGGCGCGACCGTACCCAGGCAACCACGTCGTGCGAAGTCCAGCCGCGTGGTTTGTCGACGAGCAGGATTCCGTGCATTCGACTATCCAGTATGCAGTTCGCTGCCGGTTCGCTCGGTAACCACGCTACGGACATAATCAAGGAACGCTCGCCGGGATGGCTCGCCGGGAGGAAGCCGACAGCCTGCGGCACGTGGATGGCCGCCGCCGCCGAAGTGCTGGCAGATGGCAGCAACGTCCACCGAGGAATCGGCCGAGCGGACGCTCACACGCCAGCCTTCGGGCTGCTCGTAAAAAAGGATAGCCACGATCGTCCCCTCGGCACCGCTGAGAAAATTCACGATGCCTTCTCCTTCAGCTGCAATCGCGCCGGTTGTCTCGAGCATGTCTCGCGTCACTTCCGTCCAGATAACCGGCGGCTCTACACGAGCACGGCTGAGTGCCGCACCCCAGAGCAAGATGGTCGAGACGGGTTTCCGCCGAAACAGATTGGTGACGATCTCTTCCTGGCGGGCACCCTTCTTGAGTAGGAGTGCTGCGAGTTCGTGGGCTTCTGGACTCGTGCTCGACGTTTGAAAACTCAGCGTGTCGCCGTACAGTCCCGTCAAAAGGCAGGTCGCCATATCCGCTGTAAGGTCGATGCCGACCGCAAGGAACCACTGCGTCATAATCTCGGTTGTCGCGGCAGCTGAGGGGGCGATGAGGTTCACCTGCCCGAACCAGGTATTCGTCACGTGGTGATCGATATTCACGATCGGGATGGAACCTTCGAACCATCTTTGGCGTGCGTGGTAGAGCGGGCCCAGACGCGTCGGGTCAGCGCAATCGAGGAGCACGATCGTCTCGATGTCCTCCGGTAGGTCGCTGGGGTCACTGAGCAACGTGCTTGCGCCGGGCAAGAAACGGAGGTTGCGAGGCACGGTGAAATCGCCCGTCGCACAGACGACGGCGGGAACGAGATCCATGACGGCAATCCGGAGTGCCAGGACCGAGGCGACGGCGTCAGCGTCCGGATTCGCGTGCGTGGCGATCAAGAGTGAGCGTGCTGCGGTCACGAGTTGCCACGCAGCGTGACTGTTCGCGAGGATGCGATCGCTTCCGTCAGGTCTGATCACCATCGCCGTTCGATCCTGTCGAGCTGGTCTGCCGTTCGCGCTGGATCTGATACAACAGCCGTGCCACCTGCTCGGCATGCTCGAGCGAGCGATCAAGCTTGAAGTGCAGCTCCGGGATGTGGCGCGTGTGGAGATGCGGAGCGATGAGCCGCCGGATGAAGCCGGCGGCTCCTTGGAGCGCACGGAGCGCTTGCTCCTGCTCTTCGGGGCTACCGTACACGGAAACGTAGACGCGCGCATGCCGGAGATCAGGGCTCATTTCGACGCGCGTCACGCTGACGAAGCCAACGCGGGGGTCGCGCAGTTCCCGCTGGATGATCGTGCTGATTTCGTCGCGAAGAAACTCGGCGAGTCGGGCCTGCCGATAGCTTGGCATGGGGGCCTCCTTTCCGCGCGGCCCACCGCGCGGACACTTCACGATTGCCCGCGCGGTACTTGCTCGAGGTGATAGAACTCGATCTGATCGCCGACGCGGACATCGTTGAATCCGTCGATGGTCAAGCCGCATTCGTACCCAGCGGCAACCTCGCGGACATCTTCCTTGAAGCGACGGAGCGAGGCTACCGCTCCATCGTAGATGACTTTCCCGTCGCGGATCACCCGCACTCGTGCATTCCGGAGAGCCTTGCCGGTGACGACGTAGAGACCCGCGGCGACAGTGCGGTTCGGCAGGCGGAACGTTTCGCGAACTTCGGCCACGCCGTCGATCACCTCGCGCGTCTCGGGTGCCAGCAGACCGGTGACGGCCGCTCGAACGTCTTCAAGAAGCTGGTAGATGATGTTGTAGTAGCGGACGTCAACGCCGGTTGCCTCTGCTGCTCGGCGGGCTGCGACATCAGGGCGGACATTGAACCCGATGACGATCGCACCGGTCGTCGCGGCCAACATGACGTCGGATTCGGAGATCGCGCCAGTCGCGGCGTGCAGGACAGAAATACCGACACCCTCCAGCTCATCGTTGAGCTTCGCGAGGGCGTTCTGGATAGCTTCCAAACTTCCCTGGACATCTGCCTTCAGAATCAGGCGCAACTCGCGCGTTTCCCCGGCCTGCACCCCCTTGTGGAACTCGTCGAGTTTCACAACGCGCGCTTCCGTGAGTGCCTCGGCGCGCCGCTTGGCGGCGCGCTGGGCGGCGATCTCCTTGGCGGTGCGCTCGTCTTCGACCACCTGGAGGTAGTCACCAGCCTCCGGGACCTCCTCCAGACCGAGGATCTCGACCGGCATGGAGGGTTCGGCGCGTCGTACCTTCCGCCCGCGATCGTCGAACATCGCTCGAACGCGGCCCCAGGTCGCCCCGGCGACGACGATGTCGTTCACCTTGAGCGTTCCAGTCTGGACGAGAACGGTCGCGACCGGTCCGCGCTTCTGGTCGATCTTGGCCTCGATGATCACGCCGATGGCGGGACGGTTCGGGTTCGCCTTGAGTTCGTGCAGGTCGGCGACGAGCAGGATCATCTCGAGGAGGTCTTCGATGCCCAGCTTCTGCTTGGCGGACACCTCCACGACCGGCACGTCGCCGCCGTATTCTTCCGGGATGACGCCGATTTCGGCGAGCTGCTGCTTCACGCGGGCCGGATTGGCCGTGGGCAAATCGATCTTGTTGATGGCGACAATGATCGGGACGTTGGCCGCCCGGGCATGCGCCACCGCCTCGCGGGTCTGCGGCATCACCCCGTCATCGGCTGCGACGACGAGAACCGCGATGTCGGTCACCTGGGCGCCACGGGCGCGCATCGCCGTGAAGGCTTCGTGCCCAGGTGTATCGAGGAACGTGATCTTCCTTCCCTGCACCTCAACCTGATAGGCGCCGATGTGCTGAGTGATCCCACCGGCCTCGCCTTCGGCGACGTTCGTGTGACGGATCGCATCGAGGAGCTTCGTCTTGCCGTGGTCGACGTGACCCATGATCGTCACCACGGGCGGACGGGGAACCGCACCAGGTTCCTGTGCGCTCGCGCGCACGATTTCCGCCAAACTCTTCTCTTGGGCGACTGCCTCAGGCGTATGCTCGACCACTTCGATGCCGAAGTCCGCGGCGACGGCAGCGGCTGTTTCGAAATCGATCTGCTGGTTGATACTCGCCATGACGCGTCGCCGCATGAGAGCCTTGATCAGCTCGACCGCACTGACGCCGATCGCCTCGGCGAGCTCACCGACGGTGATCACGCTCCCGATCTCGATCGGGCCACGCGGCGCGACGGCGGTAGTACCGCGGTTCACGGTCGCTGGCGAACGGCCCGTTCTGGGCTGTGCATGCTTCCTTGCCTTCGTGCTCATGGTTGGGCCTCCTTCTCTGCAGGGGTTTCGTCAGCGGGCGGCTCTTCGCGGCGGATGTGTCGGTCGGCCCAGCGCAGGAGTTCCTCCCGAAACTCCGGTGGGACAGGAACGCGGAGCGCCCGCTCCAAGACGTCGGACTGCGCTGCACGTTCCCAGCAACTGAAGCGCCGGCAGAGATAGGCGCCGCGACCGCTCCGCTTGCCAGTCGGATCGATGGCGAGCGTCCCGTCCGGTGTGCGCACGATGCGCACGAATGTTCGCTT
>BEID01000007.1 GCA_002898975.1 bacterium HR27
AGCGTCAGGCGCACCGGCACGGTGAGCGAGAGCGAGCAGCAGAGCGCTTCGACCGCCGCGCTGTTCGCCTCGTTCGTCACGACCACGAGCATGTCGACCGTCCCGGAGCGATTGAGCGCCTCGAGCACCCAAGCCAGGGCCGGGCGCCCGGCCAGCGGGACGAGCGCCTTGTCCCGCCCACCGAGTCGCTGCCCACGCCCGGCGGCTGGTACGACCGCACCACAACTCATCGCGTTCTACCCTGCTCGACGAGATGCGCGAAGACGAGTCGCCCGCCAGCGGTCTGGAGCGTTCGGGTTACCTCGACCGTCACGTCCTGCCCGATGAGATGCCGCGCCCGCTCGACGATGACGAGCGTTCCGTCCTCCAGATAGCCGATCGCCTGGCCCGCCTCGCGCCCTTCACCGGCCAGCCGCAGCGTCAGGCGGTCGCCGGCATGAATCGGGCTCCGTAACGCTTCGGCCAGCTGATTCGGATTCAGCACGACGATGCCGCGGACTCGGGCGAGATCGGCGAGTTGCTGATCGCAGGTCAGCAGCTTGCCGTTGCCTTCGCTCGCCCGCGCGACCACCGCGTCGTCCGCGTTGCGCGGCGGCACCGCGGCCGGCACGACCTCGAGCCGGGAACCAAGTTCTTCCCGCAAGCGACGGACGAGCTCGAGCCCACGCCGTCCGCGCGCGCGCCGGCTCGGATCATCGTGCTCGGCGAGCAGGTGGAGTTCGCGGAGCACCTCTTCGGGCACCAGGACCCGGCCGTCGAGGAAACCGAGCCGCAGGAGATCCCGTACGCGACCATCGATGAGGACGCTCGTGTCCAGGACAAGCACAGGTTCGCTCGCCGGAGGCTTTCGCCCGACGACTGCCAGCACTTCGCTCTGCTTGCTGTGAGCGACCAGCGCGCCGATCACGGTCGTCAAGAGCGCGACGACGGACGGCACGATCTGGCCAGCCGGTCGGGGCAGGAGCGCCAGCGGCCAGGCGAGCACTAGGCCAAGGAGCGCGCCGACGAAGGCGCCGGCCAAGCTGACCAGGAGGGCCTCGAGCGTCAGGCGCCGCAAGCGCTGGACGACCGCGTCCACGAGGTCGAAGACGATATAGGGCGTCGTCAGAAAACCGAGACCAGCCAGCACAGCGGCGAGGAAGAGTTGCGAGACGGCGACGAGTTCGGGCCGCGCCGCGAGCATCCCGCCGAACGACCAGCCGACGAGCGCCCCGATGAAGAGCCCGCCGTAACGGAGCAACCGGCCGATCGGCGAACTAGCCCGTTCCAACCGCGCTTGCCGCCGGCTCCGCGCCGGTCGCGATGGTGCCTCAGGTGTTTCGACGACTCGTGCTGTCTCCCGGGAGGAATCGGCCACCGGCATCTCGCAGCGTCACTCGTTGAGTACCACGGCCCTTCACTGGAGAGGCAGTGTAGCAGGCGGACTGCCGTCGCGACGAGCACGGGAGAGGAGCGCCTCGACGGCTGCCAGCGGGACATCGACCGCCCCGAGTTCGCGGCCGGCTCGAAATCCGGGGCCGTGGTAGTCGCTCCCACCGGTCGCGATGAGACCGTAGCGCTCGGCGAGCGCTGCGAGCTCGCGCTGCTGCTCCAACGTGTATTCGCCGTACCACGCCTCCAGACCAGCCAGCCCAGCGGGGATCAACTCGGCGAGGGTCGCTTCGAGGTCGTCCGCGCTCAGCGGGTGCGCGAGCACCGGGACCCCGCCAGCCGCCCGGACGATCTCGACTGCCTCGCGCGGGCTGGGATAGCTGCGCGGCACGTAGGCCGGGCGGTTCCGGCCCAGATAGCGATCGAAAGCCTCGTCGATCGACGACACGTAGCCCTTGGCGACGAGCAGGCGTGCAGCGTGGGCACGGGTGATCGTACCGCCCTGGGCGACCGCCTCGAGCTCGTCGAGGGAGACCGGGAAGCCGAGGGAACGCAGCTGCTCGACCAGCCGGACGGCACGCTCGCGCCGTGCCGCCACCAACTGGTGAAGATGTCTCTCGAGAGCGGGGCGATGCGGGTCGATGCAGTAGCCGAGCAGGTGCACCTCGCCGCGTTCGACCGCCGTGCTGAGTTCGATCCCCGGTATGAGGAGAATCCCGTGCTCGCGGGCAGCCTGCTGCGCCTCCGGAATGCCGGCGACCGAATCATGATCGGTCACCGCGAGGACGCGTATCCCACGCTCCGCAGCGAGACGGACGAGCTCGCGCGGCGAAAGGAGCCCATCGGACGCGGTCGTATGCGTGTGGAGATCGACAGTTCCCATCGGAGCGTTGCCGAAGACAAAACGGGTCCCCGGCCGGCTGACCGGGGACCCGTGAACGTTCAGCGCGGTTCGACGATCAAGCGGATCGCGGTCCGATCCTCGTTGCCGATCGTGACCGTGATGAACGACGGCAGGCAGACCGCATCGATGCCGGATTCAGCGAGGTAATCGCGCGCGATCGCGACCGCCTTGATCGCCTGGTTCGCCGCACCGGCACCGATCGCCTGCACCTCAGCGCGCCCGACCTCGCGGACAACACCGGCGATCGCACCCGCGACCGCACTCGGCCGCGAGCGGGCCGAGACCTTGAGCACCTCGCTGCGCCGCCGCTGACCAGTCGCCTGACCCTCCGCGCGCTCTCGCACGTCGTATGCCTCCTCCTCGGGCGGGAAGCTCGTCTCGGTACCGATCTTAATTTCGCGCAAATCGAGCTTGCTGAAGAAGCGCTCCATTCCGAACTCCTCCGGTAGGTGTGGGTCACTGCCACGCGAGTTGCCGAGCCAGAATCCGAACCGAGCAGCGTGTCCGATGCTTTGCGCTGTCCCCCACTCCTCTCGCTTGGTTGGAACCGCTCTCCGAATCGGCACAGGACGACCGTCGCGACGGCCCAGCCCGTGGCTGCAGCCGCCTGTAGGCGTACCATACGTCACGCGAGCCGTCAATACCAGCGCACCTTTGCGTCACCGGGATCGGTTGCGCCCATGCCCTCGACCGGCTCGTTGGAGCACGAGTGGACGATGGTATCCGAAACGAGAGCAGCCGGCGCCCACGGGACGCCGGCTGCTGTTCAGCGTGCGTAATCGATCGCGCGCGTTTCGCGGATGACCGTGACCTTGATCTGACCGGGATAGTCGAGTGTGTCCTGAATCTTCTTCACGACGTCGCGGGCGAGCCGCAGTGCACCGTAGTCGTCGATCTGATCCGGCTTGACCAGGATGCGCACCTCGCGCCCTGCCTGGATGGCGTACGCCTTCTGGACACCGGGGAAGGATGTCGCGACGCTCTCGAGCGCTTCCAGTCGCTTGATGTAGGCCTCGAGCATCTCGCGCCGCGCACCCGGCCGCGCTCCACTGATCGCGTCGGCAGCGGCGACGATGAAGGCTTCGACGGTTCGTGGCTCTTCTTCGCCGTGATGGGCAGCGATCGCATGGACGATCTTGGCCGAGCGACCGAGCCGCCGCGCGATATCGGCGCCGATCAGCGCGTGCGGCCCTTCCACCTCGTGGTCGACTGCCTTACCGATGTCGTGGAGCAGCCCCGCCGTCTTGGCGACATTCACGTCCGCACCGAGCTCGGCCGCCAAGGCTCCCGCGATCAAAGCGACCTCGATCGAGTGCTGCAGCACGTTCTGGCCGTAACTGGTGCGGAAACGCAGCCGCCCCAAGAGACTGATCAGATCCGGGTGCAGCCCCTGCACCCCGGCCTCGAGCGCCGCTCGCTCCCCCTCTTCCCAGATGATCTGCTCGACTTCTTGCCGCGTCTTCTCGACGACTTCCTCGATGCGCGCCGGATGGATCCGGCCGTCCTGAATGAGCTTGAGGAGCGCCCGCCGGGCGATCTCGCGACGCACCGGATCGAACGACGAGAGCGTCACGGCTTCCGGCGTGTCGTCGACGATGAGGTCGACACCGGTCGCTTGCTCGAGTGCCCGGATGTTGCGCCCCTCTCGACCGATGATGCGCCCCTTCATGTCGTCGCTCGGCAGCGGCACGACGGTGACAGTCGCCTCAGCGACGTACTCGGAGGCGATGCGCTGGATCGCCGTCGCGAGGATCATCCGGGCGCGTTGCTGCGCTTCCTCGCGCACCTGCTGCTCGAGCTCCCGCACCTGGCGGTTGAGAATCTCGCGTGCTTCTTCGGTCGCCTGCTGGATCACCAGCTGCCGGGCTTCCTCGAGCGTCAGCTGCGCGACGCGCTGGAGTTCTGCTTGCCGCTCTTGCTCGAGTCGTGCGATCTCCTCCAGGCGTTCTTCGATTTCCTTCTCGCGGGCCTGAATCCGCCGCTCGCGCTTTTCGAGATTCTCCAACCGGCGGTCGAGCTGCTCCTCCTTCGCCTGCAGCCGCCGCTCGATCCGTTCGACTTGCTGCCGGCGCTGCTGGTATTCCTGCTCGAGTTCTTCGCGCAGCTTGAGCGCCGCGTCCTTCGCCTCCAGCAGAATTTCCCGTTGTCGTGCCTCCGCCTCCTCCAGAAGTCGCCGGACCTCGTCCCCGGTCGCGCGCAGGCGCGAGCGTGCTGCCCGCTGGAGATACAAGTAAGTTCCAACGACCGCGGCGATCGCGGTCACCACGACAGCCGCGGCGACGATCAACACCGTTTCCATCTCCGCGCCTCTCCTCGATGCTTCGTTTGGTAATGTGCTGCGTCGTCACGCGTACACGCGGACGACCACCAGCATGTGGGGGGTTGCCCGTTTTCAAGGATACCCCTCGCCCGGAGCCCCCGCCAAATCGCTCACCTTACCGTGCCCCCGGCATCCGTGCACGCTGCACACCATCCGCGAGTACTGCCATCTTGACAGGACACACGCCCCGTCCGCAGACTAGCCCTGTTGACCGAGGACGAGGAGGAGCAGCCATGGGCGAGCAGCGATCCGCGTGGCTTTCTGCAGCGATGCACCGGCGTCGCTTTCTCCGGCTTACCGCGCTCGGGGCCGGACTGGCTGGGGCTGGACTGCTCGGGGCCTGCCGCGGTGCTTCTCCTACTCCGACCGCTCCGGCCACGCCGGCCCCGGCACAACAGACACCTGCCGCTCCAGCCCCGGCCCAGACTCCGGCATCCACCATCAGCGGCGGAGGCACCTTCGTCATCGCCCGGCTCACCGATACGATCACACTCGACCCCTCGCGCCAGTACGAACTCACCTCACCGATCGTCATGGGTGCCTGCTACGAGCGCCTGGTGACGATCCAGCCGCCAGATATCCGCACCATCCACCTCCACCTGGCCGAAAAGATGGACATCAGTCAGGACGTCACCACCTACACGTTCACCCTTCGCCAGGGCGTTCGGTTCGCCTCCGGGAACCCGCTGACATCAACCGATGTCGTCTTCAGCTTCAACCGCCTACGCGAACTCAAGGACAATCCGTCCTGGCTCGCCGACATCATCCAGTCGATGGAGACACCGGACGAGCACACGGTCCAGATCACGCTCACCGAACCGAACGCCGCCTTCCTCGCGATGTTGGTCTCCCCGAACTTTTCGATCCTCGATTCGGCTGTTGTCAAGGAACATGGCGGAACCGACCAGCCAGGCGCTGACAAGAGCGATACGGCAACCGAGTGGCTCAACCAGAACTCGGCCGGCTCTGGCCCCTTCATCCTCAAAGGCTGGGTCAAAGAGCAGGAGATCGTGATGGAGCGGAACCCGAACTACTGGGGACAGTCAGCCCCGCTCGAGCGGGTGATCATCCGCCACATCCCGGATCCGACCACCCAGCGACAGCTCCTGGAGAACGGCGATATCGACGCTGCGCACAACCTGGATGCCGACCTCATCGCCGAGGTCGAGCAGGCCGGTACGGCACAGATCGTTCGTGGTGACACGCTCGACACCGAGTACTTCGCGATGCACACCAGCCCCGAGGTCGGCAAAGAACTCGCCGACAAGCGCGTGCGCCAGGCGATCGCTTACGCGATCGACTACGACGGCATCATCCAGCAGATCCTGCGCGGCGCAGCCGTCCGCCCACCTTCCGTCATCCCGAGCGGGTTGCTCGGCGTGCAGGAAGCGGAGGACGCACGCTACCGCACCGATCCGGAACGCGCGCGCCAGCTGCTGGCCGAAGCGGGGCTCGCCAACGGCTTCGAGCTGACGCTGACCTACAGCAGCGGTGGCACCGAGGTCGGCGGCGTGTCCTCCGAAGTCCTGGCCAGCAAGATCGCCGACGACCTGAGCAAGATCGGCATCCGCGTCACGCTCGATCCCCGCGCACCGGACGTGCGGTTGGCGGACTACCGGGCAGGCAAGCTCCAGTCCACGATCTCCGGCTGGACGCCGGACTTTCTCGATCCGCACGGCTGGGCGATTCCCTTCGGTGTACCCGGCGAGGCTGCGGCACGACGCGTCGCCTACAACAACCCGCAAGTCGCCGATCTCTTCCAGCGCGCCGCACGCACCGCCGATCCCCAGGAACGAGCCCGGCTCTACGCCGAAGGGCAGCGACTCCTGAACGAAGACGCACCCTTCCTCTGCCTCTATCAGCCGAAAGCCCAGATCGCCGTGGGGAAAAACGTGCAAGGGTACGTCTTCGACCCGGTCATCGGCGTCGATCTGAGCAAAGTGCGGAAGAGCTGATCGCGCGAGGTACCAGCCGAGGAGCGCGAGCATGCTCGGCCGGTTCGTCCTGCGTCGCCTCATCGTGACGGTTCCCCTGCTGCTCGGGATCACCTTGGTGACCTTTACGGTCTCGCACCTGATTCCGGCCGACCCCCTCATGGCGATCCTTCCGGAACGGGCCGCCAATGACCCCGAGATCGTGCGCATGTACCGCGAGCGCTGGGGGCTCGATCGCTCGCTACCCGAGCAGTACCTCTACTACCTGCGCAACCTCCTCCGCGGCGACCTCGGCGAGTCGTACACCAGCCGCCGGCCGGTCGCTCAGGATCTGCGCGAGCGCTTCCCCGCTACCGTCGAACTGGCGCTCGCCGCTATGCTGTTCGCGGTAACCGTCGGACTCGTGCTCGGCGTCGTGTCAGCCGTCTGGTACGAGCGGTGGATCGACCACCTCGCTCGCGTGATCGCGCTGGTCGGTGTCTCGCTTCCAGTCTTCTGGCTCGGGCTGCTGGCCTTGCAGCTCTTCTACGCCAACCTCCGGCTCCTCCCCGGGCCAGGGCGGATCGATCCTCGTCTCACTGCTCCACCCTTCCGCACCGGCTTCTACACGATCGACAGTCTCCTGGCCGGTGACTTCGCGCTCTTTCTCAATGTCCTGGCTCACCTCGTCCTCCCGGGGATGGTGCTCGGCAGCTACGCAATGGGGATCATCGCGCGGATGACCCGTTCGGCGCTGCTCGACGTCCTCCAGGCCGACTACATCCGCACCGCACGAGCCAAGGGACTCGCCGAACGCCGCGTCGTGCTCGGTCATGCCCTGCGCAACGCCCTGATCCCGACGGTCACCGTCATCGGGCTGACGTTCGGGAGTCTCCTGGCCGGAGCAGTGTTGACGGAAACGATCTTCGCCTGGCCTGGCATCGGTCGCTACGCCGTCGATGCCGCCATGAAGCTCGACCTACCAGCCGTGATGGGAGTGACCTTGTTGATCGCCGTCGTCTATGTCGTGATCAACTTCGTGACCGACGTGCTCTACGGCGTGCTCGACCCGCGGATTCGCGTCCAGTGAGGAGCGGTTGCCGTGACGGCGACAGTACGCACGGCAGACAGACTGGCGCTCCAGCGAGGCTGGAGCGAGCGCCCGGTGTGGCAGACTGTGCGCGCGCTCCTCCGCCGGCCGTCCGCTCTGGTCGGGCTCGCTGTGCTCGTTTTCTGGATCGGTGTCGCGCTCACGGTCAGCTTCATCGTCCCCTTCGACCCCCTGGTGACCGACGTCACCGCACGGCTCCAGCCACCGAGCGCCAGCCACTGGTTCGGCACCGACGATCTCGGCCGTGATATCTTCCGGCGCACGCTCTACGGAGCACGGATCTCGCTTCCGGCCGGATTCCTCACTGTCGCTGGCGCGCTGGCGATCGGCTCGGTCATCGGCGCTATCGCTGGTTACGCTGGCGGCTGGGTCGACACGATTCTCATGCGGCTCGCCGATATGGTGCTGGCCTTCCCGTCGATCGTCCTGGCCATGGCGATCGCCGCTGCGCTCGGCCCGGGACTCAAGAACGCACTCATCGCCATCGTCGTCGTTCTCTGGCCGGAGTACGCGCGACTGATGCGTGCTCAGGTTCTGGCCGTGAAAACCCAGGAGTTCGTGACGGCCGCCGAATCGCTCGGGGCGAGCCGTTTACGGCTGTTCCTCGTGCACATCCTGCCCAATACCCAGGCACCGATCGTCGTCAAGGCAACGCTCGATGTCGGCGCTGCCATCGTCCTCACAGCTGGCCTTTCGTTCATCGGGCTCGGTGCTGTACCACCGGAACCGGAATGGGGCGCGATGATCCGCGAGGGCCAACGACGTTTCAGCCAGTGGTGGATGGCCACGTTCCCCGGACTGGCGATCTTCAGCGTCGTCATGGCACTCAACTTCCTCGGCGATGGGCTCCGTGACGCGCTCGATCCTCGCCGGCGCCGCCGGTGAAGCCCACGCCACGCCGGTGCGAGGCAGAGCCAGCACACCGAGAGCGCGCTGTGCCAAGCTGTGCGGTGGGGACCTGCGACGACTCGTTCGGGAGGGAACACATGCGACGCCTGGCCCGGTTGCTCCGCTGGATCGTGCTCGGTCTCATTGGGGCAGCGCTCTACGAGCAGCTCCGCCGCCCGGCCCACGAGCGTACCTGGACTGGGCGGATCGGCCCGGTACCGTACGATTTCCGCCCACCAACGCTCGACCGCGCCCGGGAGCGCCTCTGGAACCTGAACGATCCCTCGCTGCTGACACCGACGGTATGGGGCGTGGGCTGGTCGATCAACCTGGCAGCGCTCCGCCAGCGCGTACGCCCTCTGCTCGACGCAGCGACGCGGAGACTCAACCACTCCGCCGGCGGGCGATGACCTGCCAGATCCCGGCACCGGCGAGCACGCAGCCCAGGCCAAGCAAGACGGTCGTGACGCCGAACGCATCGGCCAGCGCACCGGCTCCGAAAACCGGCAAGAAGGCCACGCTGTTCGAAACCGTGAAGAAGACCGCGAACACTCGCCCACGCGCCTCTTCCGGTGCCTCCTGCTGCAGGAGCGCCTGGGCTGGCGCACGGACGAGTCCATCGGCCATCCCGAGCGCAGCAGCCAGGACGATAGCCGCGAGCAGCTCACCACGCGGCGTCGCGAAGAGGTCGGGCAGGCTCGCGAGTGCGACGAGCAACAGGCCACCGACCGCGAGCGCCGCATCGGCTGTCCGTTCGATTCCCAGCCGACGCGTGACCGGATCGACCACCAGCGTCCCGACGACGACACCGAGGCCAGCCGGGAGCACCAGATACGCGATGTCCTCCTTCGCGAGATCCAGCACCTGTGTCACGTACCCAGGGCCGAGCGCGGCGATCACCAGATAGGTCGCGGTCGCGACGGCAAGATAGACGATCGCCTTGCGGAGCACGCGCCGCCCGCCAGCCAGGCGGAGCCCTTCGACCATCTCACGCAACACACTGCGCGCCGTGTTCCCGAGAGCAGTCGAGCTGCGTAGTCCGGCACGCCCCGCGCGCGGCAAGGCAATACTCAGCGCTCCGCTGAGCGCGAACAGCACAACGGTCGCACCCAGAACGGCCCGCACGCCGATCAGCTTGACGAGCAGCGGTCCGACGACCGCGAAACCAGCGAGTTGTGAGGCCGTGAACGTCAGGTTGAACAGCGCGTTCGCCTGGACCAGCCGTCCGTTCGGGACCACGGTCGGCACCATCGACCAGAGCGCAGGACCGAAGAACTGACCGACCGTGCCCGACGCGAACGCGAGCGCATAGATAGTAGCCAGCGAGACGAGCGGGATCCAGCGCGACTCGACGAAGAGTAGGCCGATGACCGCGACGCCGCGGAGCAGGTTGGTCACGATCAGCAAGCGTCGACGATCGAACCGGTCGGCCACCACACCGGAAAGTGGGCTGACGAGCACCGCCGGGAGAGAAAAGCTGAGCACGGCGAGCCCGACCGCCGTGTTGGCCGGCACCGTCCCAGCCCGCTCAACCACGCCCTGGACGAGCACGAGCAAGCCGAAGTTGACCGCGTTCTGCGATGTCTGCGACAGGGTTTGGACGAGCCAGAGAACGAGGAACGGTCGATGGCGGAGCAGCGGGCGGCGCAGCTGCGCCGTCTCCTCCGGGATCGGATCGAGGGTACGCGTGCTACTCATCGGCTGTCCTCGGGGGGATCTGGAAGGGCGGCTTCTCCGAGCGAGCGACGACCGCCTTCAACCGGCGGCGGAATTCGTGTCGCGGCAAGAGCACGCGCCGGCCACACCCGAGACAGCGTAACCCGATATCGGCCCCGACTCGGACGACGACCCAGTCGGTCGATCCGCAGGGATGTGGCTTGCGCAGGCGCACGACATCGTCCACGCGGATGTCCAGCGTCACCGTCGCCTCCCGCGTGCGAGTATAGCCGGGCATCTCGCGCCGGACGGGCATGCTAGACTGCCGCAGGAGGGCTCGGATGCGCATCCTGGGACGGCTCGCCCTCGCGATCGTGTGGCTCGCGGCCAGCGCAACGAGCTGGAGCCTCGTCTACTGGCTCGTCATCAGGCGCAACGTCGGTGCCGTACCGGATTTCTGGGCGCCGGAACGGCTCCTCGCCTATGCGTGCTTCGTCCTCGCCCCGGCCCTCACGTTCCTGCCGCTCGCCCGGCTCGCCCGTGTCCCCTTCCTGGAGATCGAAGCGATCGTCGGCTGGTCGACCACCCTCTACGTCTGGACGTTCATCGACCCGAGTCGGGTCGACGACGTGCTGGCGATGGTGGTTATCCTCCTGCCGCTCCTCATCGCGGTCTCGTCGGTGTACGCCCTGCTGGTCGCGCTGGTCAGCCGCCGAGCCGCCGCACGCCGCGGTCAGGAGCCGGATCCGCTCGTCGCCCGTCGCCGCGGGTACGTGCTCGGATTGTTCGCCGTGGGATGCGTGCTCCTCCAGTCGCTCGAAGCGTTGACAGCCCTCAATGCTGGGCTTCTCGGACTCATCGCACTGTTCGTCGAACTTCTGGCGATGACCTGGTTCGCCCCGGTGCGAGCAGAAGGAGAGCCGAGCCGTGGTACGTCTGGGGATCGACGTCGGTGGAACGAATACGGACGCGGTGCTCCTGGACGGGGCTGACGTTCTCGCCTGGGCCAAGCACCCGACGACGGCGGACGTGAGCAGCGGCATCGTCGGTGCAGTCCGGAGCGTTCTCGACCAGGTACGGATCGCGCCGGGCGAGATCGGCGCCGTGATGCTCGGCACGACGCACTTCACCAATGCCGTCGTCCAGCGGCAGAACCTCGCCCGTATCGCGGTCCTGCGGCTCGGCTGGCCCGCGACGACGTCGATCCCACCGCTCGAGGACTGGCCAGATGACCTGCGGGACGCTGTCGCAGGCTACCTGACCATTCTTCCCGGCGGCCACCAGTTCGACGGCCGTGAGATCAGTCCGCTCGACTGGACCGCGCTGACTGCAGCAGTCGATCGAATCGCTCAAGAAGGCGTCCAGTCGGTCGCCATCAGCGCCGTCTTCTCGCCGGCGGTCTCGACCCACGAGGACGCCGCCGCCGGATTTCTGGCTGAGCGACTGCCGCACCTCCGCATCACGCGCTCGCACGAGATCGGACGAATCGGCCTGCTCGAGCGGGAGAACGCAGCCGCGCTCAACGCTTGTCTCGTGCCGCTGGCCGAAGCGACGATCGCAGCCATCCAGACGGCACTCGCCGCACTCGGTCTGGACGCGCCGCTCTATCTCAGCCAGAACGACGGCACGTTGATGACTGCCGAGTTCGCCGCTCGGTATCCGGTCCTCACCTTCGCCTCCGGGCCGACCAACTCGATGCGCGGAGCGGCGTTCCTGAGCGGACTGCACAATGCGGTCGTCCTCGATGTCGGTGGCACGACGACCGATGCCGGTGTGCTCGTCCACGGTTTTCCCCGCGAGGCCTCGTTCGCGGTAAGCGTCGGTGGTGTCCGCACCAACTTCCGCATGCCTGACGTCGTCTCGATCGGTCTCGGTGGCGGAAGCATCGTCAGCCCGGACGGGACGAGGATTGGCCCCCAGAGTGTCGGATTCCGGCTCACCGAGGAAGCACTCGTGTTCGGTGGCCCGACGCTCACGGCGACCGACATCGCGATCGCCGCCGGCCGAGCACGCTTGGGTGCTCCGGAACGCGTCGCGCACCTGCCACGCGAGCTCGTCCAGCGCGCGCTGGCGACGATCGACCAGCGACTCAGCGAACTCGTCGACATGCTGAAAACGACCGCTGCACCGGTTCCGGTCGTCGTAGTCGGTGGCGGCAGCCTGCTCGTGCCCGACCAGCTCGAGGGGGCGAGCGAGGTTATCCGACCGCCCCACGCTGCCGTCGCCAACGCGATCGGCGCAGCCATCGCCCAAGTGAGCGGCGAGATCGACCGGATCGTCTCGCTGGAGCACCAGACCCGCGAGCGGGCACTGGAAGCAGCACGCGCGGACGCCTGCCGGCTCGCGATCGAAGCTGGGGCTGACCCGGACAGCGTCCAGATCGTCGAGGTCGAGGAGGTGCCGCTCGCGTACCTTCCCTCCAACGCGGTACGACTCCGCGTCAAGGCAGTCGGTGATCTGCGGGAGGATTGACCGTGCCCTGGGAACTCGACGAGACGAAACTGGAAGCCCTCGCGATCGGAGCCGGGATTCTCGGCACGGGCGGAGGCGGCAATCCGTATTACGGCAAACTCCACGTCCGCCGGCTCCTGCGCGAGGGCCGGTGCGTCCGGATCGCCGCCCCAGACGAAGTGCCGGACGATGCCCTCGTCGTCTCGGTCGGTGGCATGGGAGCACCGACCATCGGGATCGAGCGGATCCACCGCGGCGATGAACCGCTCGTCGCCCTGCGCGCGCTGGAGCAGCACCTGGGCCGGCCAGCGACGCATCTGGTTCCGGGCGAGATCGGTGGCGCGAATGCGCTTCGCCCGATGGCAGTCGGCGCCCTCGCCGGTCTACCGGTCGTCGACGGCGACGGGATGGGCCGCGCCTTTCCGGAACTCCAGATGGACACCTTCGCGATCTCTGGTGTACCAGCGACACCGGCCGCGTTGGCGGATATCTACCACAACGTCGTGCTGTTTCCCTGGCTCCGCGATGCCATAACGCTGGAGCGATACGCTCGTGCCGTGACCATCCAGATGGGTGGGGCAGCTGGTTTCGCCTTCCCGGCGATGACGGGCAGCGAGCTCCGTCGCGTCGTGATCCCGTTCACCGTCACGCTGGCCGTCGAACTCGGTGAGGCAGTTCTGTCCGCCCGTCGCAGGCACCGTGACCCGATCGAGGCAGCGCTCGCGGTGACCGGCGGCTGCCTGCTCTTCCGCGGCAAGATCGTCGATGTCGAGCGGCGACTCGCTGCTGGCTTCGCGCGCGGCACGGTGCGTCTCGAAGGCCTCGCCGAGGATCGCGGCTGCCAGCTGCGGATCGACTTCCAGAACGAGAACCTGATCGCCTACCGGGACGGTGAGGTCGTCGCCGTCGTGCCCGACCTGATCTGCCTGGTCGATCTGGAAACCGCCGAACCGGTGACGACCGAAGTCGTTCGTTACGGTCTCCGGGTCGCCGTACTAGGTATCCCGGCGCCCGCCTCGCTGCGGACGCCGCAAGCGCTGGCCGTCGTCGGGCCAGCCGCCTTCGGCTACACCGACGTGACGTACCGCCCACTACCCGGGGTGTACGGCGG
>BEID01000008.1 GCA_002898975.1 bacterium HR27
CGCGTGGACGATCGGCCAAATGGCGACGATGGCTGTCGTGGTCACCATGAGGAGCACCACCACGACGAAACTGGCGAACAACCTGGCACGCAGGCTCCTGATCACGGCTCACCTTGTCCGGCAACCGGGGCGGTTTCCACCCCGCCTGCCATCAACGAGTCTGACCGACGTTCGTAAACGGAACGTAACACGACGCTCAGAGTTCGCTGAGTGTGAGTCGGTAGCCGACGCCGCGGACACTCTCGATCCGCACGCGGCTGCCTTCCAGCTTGTGCCGGAGCCGGTTGATGTGTACGTCGAGCGTGCGGGAATCCTCGCCGAGATATTCGTCTCCCCACACGAGGTGGAAGAGCCGCTGGCGTGGCAGCACCCGGCCTGCGTGGACGGCCAGCACGACGAGAAGGTCGAACTCCCGCGGCCGAAGCGCGAGCGGCTGCTGGCCGACGAACGCCTGACGGCTCTCGCGATCGATCCGCAGGTCGCCGATAACGAGTTCGCGCACTGGCGGCCCGCTGGCGCGGCGCAACAACGCACGCACGCGCGCCAGCAGTTCGTTCGGCTTGAACGGCTTCGTCACGTAGTCGTCGGCACCGAGGTCGAGCCCCTCGACGATATCGCGCTCGTCGTCCAGCGCGGTCAGCATCAGGATCGGCGTCGCGTGGCGTGTGCGGATTGCCCGGCAGATGTCACGTCCGTGCGTTCCTGGGAGCAGGAGGTCGAGGATCACGAGATCCGGTCGTTCGCGTTCGAAGACAGCCAGCGCGTCCGTCCCATTGGTGACGGTCACGACCGTATGACCATCACGCCGCAGGTAGAGCTCGAGAAGTTTTGCGATTCGGACGTCATCCTCGACGACGAGAATCCGTGCCATCCGACCCTCACGGCACCGCTGGATAGCCAGCGAGTGCGGCCACATCCGGTGCCAATCCTACGAGAACTGACTCCGGTTGTGTCGGCATGCTGACCCGCCGGTAAAGAAGAAACGAAACGTATTCTCGCCAGGCGCGCGGATCGACGAGGCCGACGGCCAGGCGGGGCCAGTCCGGCCGCGCCAGCGAGGCAGGTGCCGCGAGCCGGTACGGCACGGGCTGCCAGACGAGATCGGGGCGCAGCGCGGCAACCGCAGCCTGGTCGTTCGGCGCAGCGATGACGACCTGCGCGGCCGGCACAGCGCTGGCGAGTCCACCGGACTCGACGATCGTCAGGTTCGGAAAGTCACGCAGGTACCAGGCGAACGGTTGGGCGACCGCTCGGTCGGCCACGATGACGAGGCCATGCCCGCCGGTCGGATCGCGAGGATCGAACTGGAACATGGTGAGGTCGGTACTCGCCCGCCGGATGCGCTCCACGACCTCGACGAGCCCGGGCGAGGCATCCCCAGCATGCAGGATCGTGCCAGGGCGGTAGCTGGTCGTTGCGTTGACCAGCATCGTATTGCGTACAGCGAGAGCGAACAGCGCCAGGCTGACCAGCACGACCGGTGTCGTCCAGGCTGCGCTCGCGCGTGGCCAGAGCGTTCGGAGTACCCAGAAGGCGACAGCGAAGAGGAGCAGCAGACTGACCAGACCGGTCGACCAGGCGAGGAGACTGTCGTTCGGCCCGTCGAGCAGGCGTCCGAGCAGGCTGAGACCGATGAAAACGACGAGCGCGAGCATCCCCAGCACCGCGGCGTTCCAGCGGTCGAGCAGGGCCGACCAGCGAATGTGTGCCATCACGGCGGACAACCCGTAGGCCCCCAGCACTCCGGTCGCGACCGCGACCAGCACGAGAGCCGCACGCGTGCCGTTCCCAAAGAGCATGACCAGCAGCAGAACGAGAAGGCCCAGCCCGATCGGCCAGCGGACATGCCGCTCTCGCACGAGCACGACCGCACCGGTGACGGCAGCGATCAGGTTCGGTACCTCGTCGGTCGCGAGTACGATCGCTGGAAACGTCCAGCGGTGACCGAGCGCGGCCAGGTGGTCGTGCCAGAGCGCCGACCAGCTCGCGCCGAGGAACGTCGCTAGGCCGGACGGTCGCGTGAAGAGCACCGTGCTCACCAGAGCGAGCGTCACCAGAGCGCTCGTACCGAGGAGGGCGAGGATCCTCCCGTTCCCGCGAAAACGAACGAGCGCGAGGACGAGCATGGTCAGCGCAACGATCCAGCCGAGGGGATCGCTCAGCGGCAGCGCAGCCAGCAGCGCACCGAGCAGGACCGCTCCGGATACGCTCGGCTCGCGCACGAGCGCGGCTGCTGCGAGCGAGGCGAGGAGAACGAGCACGATCGCTCCGTCGAGGCGGGTACCGGCGAGTGCCACGGTGGGCGACAACGTGAGGAGCGCGGCCGCTGCCAGCGCTCTCTTGCGTCCGAGAACCGGAGCGAGCAGTGCGAGTGCCGGAACGAGCGCGAGGCTGGCCAGGATGCTGGGGAGGCGGGCTGCGCCATCACCGGGGCCGAAGAGGAAGAACGACAGCGCAGCCAGCAGTGTCGGTAACGGCTGTGCCCAATCCGTTGCCGAAAGATCACCGCCGGACACGACAGCGACCGCGTTGGCAGCCAGGCTCGCCTCGTGCGGGTCGAGCGGATAGGTGCGGAGGCCGTAGAGGCGTGTGCCCAGCATGACGAGCAAGAGACCGAGCCACGGCGCAGCGGTCAGCAGCCAGCTCCCGAGCGGGATCTGGCGATCGAGTAGACTCGTCGCGTCGCGTGTCGGCGAGACGTCAGCAGCGTTCATCCGGTTCGCTCCCCTTCGGTCGGAACAGGCGGTGCCGCGAGAACGGCATCGAGACGCGGTTGATCGATCCGTGCCTCTCGGAACGCCGGGACCAGGTCGTTCCGCACGTACACCCGGAAACGGTACGAGCCGATCGGCGAAGGCAGTTCGCGCAGGGCGACCAGCCGAAAGAGCTTCGCTTGCTGATCGGGTTCACGGGCGCTCGCGATGCTCCGCCAGATGCTGCGCAGGACGTCAGCGAACGAATACGGTGGTGGTTGGTTGGTCTGGAGGTTCTGCCGAGACGGCGTCTTGAGTTCCGGCGCGATGGCGAACGCCCGATAGGTCGTCTCCTCCGGGTACCACCAGCGCATCGGGTAGTCGAATGCCGTGTAGCTGCCACGCAGGAGCGTATCGGTCTCCGGCCGAAGGAACTCGAGCGAGTACAGGATGACGGGGGGAGGATGGTCGGGCAGTGCGGAAATCGTCGTCCCGAAGTAGCGACGGTTCGGGAACTCGCGGAGATACCAGTTCATCGGCCATTGCGTACCGGAGTCGTACCAGATCTCCAGGCCCAGGCCACCGGTCAGCTCGAGCGACAGCCGCTCCAGGTCGCGAGTCAGTTGCACGACGTGGGGCGAGGTCTGCACGTAGATCAGCATGTCACGTGGGACGTCGCCTTCGCGGTAGGTGAGGCGCCAGCCGGCGTGCACCTGGAAGAGGAGCAGGGCCGACAGCCAGGCGAGGGCGAGCGTCCGGGCGTACGGCCGCCAGCCGCGATCGACTGTCGTGGCCAGGAGCAGGATGACAGCGATCAGGACGGGGATCCAGGTGAACCGGAGCCACGCGGCACTGCCTGCCCGAATGGTGCGCACCGCGACGCTCGTGGTCGTGTCGTAGGGGCCGGCGGTGAGCCAGGTCATAGCCAGATACCACTGGGCGAGCAAGAGGACGACGATCGACCCGAGCGTCAGCGCGATGCGCCGTTGTGTCGGGCGCCAGGTACGCCACTCGTGCTCCAGGCGCTCGAGCACCAGGCCGCTGAGCAGCCCGGCGAGGAGACACATCGGCACACTAATGTGGATGATCAGCCAGGGCATCTTCTCGCCAGCCCAGGAAAGGACGGCGAGCATGACAGTGCTCCAGTAAGCCAGGAAGGCCGTGGTCTGCCAGCGCCGGGGAAACGGCACACCGCGGAGCACGGTGCGGACGCCGCCCCAAAGAGTGACTGCGGCACCGATCGGGAAGGCGAATACCGCCACTGGCTCGTATTGCGGCATCATGACGAGATAGTAGAACCAGGGCTGTTCACCGCGCTGGACGCCGTGCTGGCCGAGCCAGTAGCCGAGCGCGCCGAATGTCCCACTCGCGAGGCCTCCGAGATTTGTGAAGAGACTCGTGTAGAGCGTGACGAAGAGGGCGAGGCCGATGCTCGTGCCCCAGGCGAGGCCGAAGCGGTCGCTGAACGCGTTCCCCAGCGCGCGTGCTACCGAACCTGGGGGCGAAGCCTGGCGGAGCCAGGCAGTCCAGGACTGATCGGGTGGCTTCGAGCGAGCCACCAGGCGCCAGCTCCACAGCAGCCAGAGGAGGCCGATTCCGATCGCTGCGAGCGTGATGGGATGGGTCAGGAGACGGATCGCGAAAGCAACGATCGCCTCGCTCGTGGGGTTCTCCCAGGGTATCGAGGGTAAGCCAGGGACGCCGAGCCGTTCGAAGAAAACGAGGAGGAGACCGAAGATGGCGAGAGCGACGCCGCTGGTCGCGAGCAAGACCGGCGCGACGCGTGCCGCGAACGCCAGCGCGACGAAGGTGACGAGGATGAAGACAGAGACGAACGTCACCTCGTGCGTCGTGAGCATGAACGCTCCGGTGACCAGGAAGAGCACGAGCCAGCGTCGTTCCGGCCGTTCCACGTAGCGCAAGAAGCAGATGAAAAGCAGCGTGGTCGCCACGACCGCGAAGATGTCGTGGCGAATGAAGCGGCTGAAGTAGAGCACCGAGGGCGAGAACAACAGGAAGGCGCTGGCCGCGAGTGCGCCCCAGCGACCCAGGAACCGTTCGCCACGCAAAAACGCTGGAAGCAGAACGAGCGCGACGCCGAAGAGCGCGGCTGGTACGCGCGAGGCCCAGTCGCTGCTGCCCAGCAGGAGGTAGGCGAGTGCGTCGAGATGGAACAGGGCCGGGCCGTGCATCATCGGATGATGGATATAGCCATTGCCCTGCTCGTAAACCCAGGAAAAGTAGGTGTGCAGGGATTCGTCGTGGTGAAGCGCACGCGAACCGAGATCCCAGAAGCGGGTCACGAAGGAGAGGAGCGCGATGACGGCGTAGGCGAGCTGTTCGACGGTCGGCCGAGCGAGTCGCTGGCTGAGTCCGACGGACGCTCTCGCGACGCGTGACAGTGCCGGTGTGCTCATCGCTCTCGTGTGCCTCTCGGATCCGGCATCCCTCTCGTCGCGCGCGATTCTACCAGTCGAGTATGCTCGGTGAGAGGCGAGCGCGGCCTGCGGGGAGACGAGCGATGGGAGAAGCGTCACGGCCTCGTTGCACCGTCTTTCTGGTATCCGATGGTGTGGGTACGACCGCTCAAGCTGTTCTGGACGCAGCGATGGCGCAGTTCCCGCACGTCGATTTCGAGGTTCGCCGCTTCCCAGGCGTGCGGACAGTCGATCAGGTGAAGGAGGTCGTGGAAGAGGCGGAGCGGACCAACGGGATCATCGTCCATACCGTCGTGATCGTGGAGATTCGCCGGCTTTTGGTGCGGGAGTGCCACGCGCGGCTCATCGATCACGTGGACTTGCTCGGGCCACTCCTGGGGCAGATCTCGCAGAAGGTCGGGGTGGAGCCGCTGCTTCGGCCAGGAGCAGCCCGTGGCGTGGGGCCCGAGTATTTCCAGCGGATCGAGGCGATCCAGTACACCGTGCGGCACGACGATGGCCAGGGGCTGGAGACGCTCGGCGAAGCGGATATCGTGCTGGTCGGCGTGTCGCGCACGTCGAAGACACCGCTGTCCGTCTATCTGTCGATGTCGGGCTGGAAAGTGGCCAATGTGCCGATCATTCTGAACGTTCCACCACCGCCGCAGTTGCGACAGATCGATCAGCGCAAGATCGTCGGACTCACCATCGACAAGGACGAGCTCGTCCGTATCCGCCAGAACCGCCTCCAGGCATTGGGCGGTACCTTGCCCGGCGAATATGCCGATCCGGAGAAGATCGCTCAGGAGCTGATCTATTTCCGTCGCGTCGCGCGCAGTGGCTATCCCTGGCCGCTCGTCAACATCACCGGAAAATCGATCGAGGAGATCGCCAAGGAAGTCGTGTCGATCATCCAGCGCCAGCGTCTGCGCGGGCTGATCGGCGCTGGCGAGGGCAACGCTGACTGAAGCGGAAAGGAAGTGCATCTCGTGGAGCGGCGCAGACGACGCCTGTGGTGGATCGCGGGTTTGTCGCTCTTTCTGGTCGCGAGTTGTGTCCTCACGACAGTGGGTTTCGCTTGGCTCGTTTCGGGTGGTGCGGAGCGTTGGACCGAGCAACCACACGTGGCCGAGATCCGCGTGCGTGGCACGATCGTCCTGCGTGGCAGCGGGGGGCTGCTGACCGGCGAGGCGGCGAGTGCCGAGCGGATCGTCGAGCAGCTCGACCGAGCCAGGGAGAATCCGAAGGCGAAAGTCGTGTTGCTGCGTATCGACAGTCCAGGGGGCGGTGTTAACGCGGCCCGTGAAATCTGGGCGGCAGTCCGGCGTGTCCAGGAGGCGGGGAAACCGGTCGTCGCGTTCTTCGAGGACACTGCTGCGTCCGGTGCCTACTACATCAGCGCCCCGGCCGATCGCATCGTCGCCATGCCCGACACCATCACCGGCAGTATCGGCGTCATCGCTGTCGTTCCCGACCTCTCCGGCCTGTACGAGAAAATTGGGATCCGGTATCAGGTCGTCAAGAGTGGCGAATTCAAGGACATGCTGTCGAGTGATCGACCGATGACAGCGGAGGAACGAGCCATTCTGGAACGCCTTATCCAGGAAGCGTACGATGCGTTCGTGCAGGTGGTAGCGGAGGGGCGGAAGCTTCCTGAGGATCGTGTACGAGAACTGGCCGACGGGCGGATCTATACCGGCCGGCAAGCGCTGGAGGTCGGGCTCGTCGACCAGCTCGGTGGATATCGTGACGCCGTCGCGGCTGCCGGTGAACTGGCCGGTCTGGGCCCGGAACCGACCGTGCGTGTCTACAGTGCCCCACCGAGTCTGTGGGAAGCGTTGAGCGGAACGACTGCCTCCATGCTCTTCGGGAACCAACGTGGGCCAGCCGTTGCAGTACCGACTGGCCCGATCGAGTTGCGATACGAACTCGGCTGGTAGGACCGCTGACGGTCAGTCGTCGGCTCCCGGCTGAGCGACCGGAGACATCCGTGCCCGCCGATCCTCGAGGAAGGGCGTGAGCAGGTCGATCGGGACCGGGAAGATGATCGTGCTGTTCCGCTCGGTTGCGATCTCGGTCAGGGTCTGGAGGAAGCGCAGCTGGAGTGCTCCCGGTACGCTCAAGAGCGTCCGTGCAGCCTCGGCGAGCTGCCCCGCGGCTGCGAGTTCGCCTTCTGCGTGAATGATCTTCGCGCGCTTTTCGCGTTCGGCTTCGGCGTGCCGCGCCATTGCCCGCTGCATCGACTCGGGGAGTTCGACGTCCTTGATCTCGACGATGCTGACCTTGACGCCCCAGGGTTCCGTTTGCTCGTCGATGATCTCTTGCAGCTTCTGGTTGATCTTCTCGCGCTCCGCCAGCAATTCGTCCAGCTCGACCTGGCCGAGGACACTCCGCAGGGTCGTCTGCGAAATCTGCGATGTGGCACGGATGAAATCCGCCACATTGACGACCGCCGCATTGGGATCGACGACGCGGAAGTAGGCTACTGCGTTCACCCGCACCGTCACGTTATCCCGCGTGATGACTTCCTGGACCGGGATATCCATCGTCACGACGCGGAGGTCGACCTTCACCATGCGCTCGATGATCGGAATGAGCAGGATCAGGCCCGGGCCACGTGGACCGACCAACCGTCCGAGCCGGAAGACCACACCGCGTTCGTACTCCTGCACGACTTTGATCATCGAGCTCAGAAGCATCAACACGAGGACGACAACGACCGCACCGGTGATCAACGTCGTCAAGTTCATCGATTCGCTCCTCTCCTCGATTCACCACCCGGTTTCATGTCCGCCGAAAGAGGGTTGCCAGGGGCCTCCAGCGACGCGAGGAGGGTGCCGTGGCTCGCTGCGGTTCTACTGCTGTCTCTTCGGTAAGTGGCTCGACGAGCAGGACCAATCCTTCGAGGCCGACCACGCGAACGGTCTGCCCAGCCGGGATCGGACCGGACAGACTGCGGGCTCGCCAGAGTTCGCCCTCCACGAAGACCATGCCTTCGGGCTCGAGCGCACGCCGGACGATCGCGCGGGCGCCGATGAGTGCTTCCTTGCCGGTCGCTGGACGCCGGGCATGGGCGCGGGCAACCAGGTAGACGAGGATCAGGAACAGAGCAGCAACTGTTCCGGTAACCGCGATGATCACCGCCCGGGAGAGCTGGAAGGCTGGATTCGCCGGTGACTGCAGGAGCAGGAGGGAACCGAGCGCGAAGGAGATGATGCCGCCGAGCGTGAGGACACCGTGAGTCGGTACGTAGAGATCGATGAGGAAAAGCAGGAACGCAAAGCCCATGAGCAAAACACCTGTCCAGTTGACGTCGAGCGTACCGAGCGCGTACAGCCCGAGCAGCAGGAGGATCCCGCCCAGAACTCCCGGCAGGATACTACCCGGATTGGCGAGTTCGAAGAAGAGGCCCAGCATGCCGAGACTCAGCAGGATGTACGCGATGTTGGGGTCACTGAGCATCTGGAAGAAGCGCTCCAGCGTGGTCATGCCGACGGTTACGACTTCGGCGTCACGGGTGCGGAGCGTCACTTCGCCCGCACTCGTGGTGATCGTCCGCCCATCGACGGCGTCGAGCAACGCGTCGAGCGAGGGAGCGACCAGGTCGACGACACCGAGCGCTGCCGCCTGCTCAGCGGTAATATTCACCGCTTCCCGGACAGCCTGCTCGGCCCAGTCAGCGTTCCGTCCGTGCCGCTCGGCGAGGCTCCGAATCTTGGCTACCGCGTCGTTGACCACCTTGCGCTGCATCGTGTCGTCGGTCTCGGTAGGCTGACCATCCTGACCGATCAGGACCGGACTCGCCGAGCCGATGTTCGTGGCCGGTGCCATGGCAGCGATGTGCGCAGCATAGGTGATGAACACGCCTGCTGAGGCTGCTCGCGCGCCTTCCGGTGCGACGTAGACGATGACCGGAACCGGACTCTGCAAGATGTCCTGAACGATATCGTCCATTGCGGAACTGAGGCCGCCCGGTGTGTCCAGGCGAATCACGACGGCTTCTGCCCCATTCCGAGCTGCCTCATCGATTCCCCGGGCAACGTAATCGGCCATGACCGGCGTGATCGGCCCATCGACTTCGAGGAGGTAGACGCGCTCGCCGATGGCTGCCGTGTTCTGGATCAGCAGGGCAAGGCCGAGTACCCAGGCGAGCAAGGGCAGGAGGACAGGACGAGTTTGTGGTAAGACGCGCATCGCACGATCCATCACGTTTCGCGTGCACGACCGGGACGCCTGCTCTCGATGCGGTGAAGTATAGATGACGATGGATCGCTCAGGTGATAACCGAAATGTGCGAACCGCTCGGTGTCTTGATGACTTCTATCCGTTGCGGGAACTGCTCTTTCAGCTCTTCCAAGTGCGTGATCACGAGAATGAGCGCGAAACGGTCGCGCACGGCCTGCAGCGCCTGCATGAGTCCTTCCCGCCCCTTGGTATCCTGTGTGCCGAATCCTTCGTCGATTACCAGCGTCTCGAGTCGACGGCCAGCCCGCTGAGCCAGGAGCAGGCTGAGGGCCACGCGCAAGGCGAAATTGATGCGGAAGGCTTCACCGCCGCTGTACAGCTCGTAAGGGCGCTGGCCGAACTCGTCGCTGATGAGGATGTCGAGTGTCTCGATCGCTCCGTCGCCGCTGGCACGTTCGCGTTGTGTGGCGAAGTCGAGGCGGAGCGTGTTCCCAGGTAAGCGATCGAGGATCTCGTTGGCGGTCTCGGCCAAATCGGGAAGGACATTCTCGAGGATCAGCGTCTGGATTCCGTGCTTCCCGAACGCATGCTCCAGTTCTTCCAGAACGGCCTGCTCGCGGGCGAGATGATCGAGACGTTCGGATACCGCGCTTGCCTCCTCGGCGGCGCGCTCCGCATCGCGCAGTTGCTGTCCGACCGCCCCGATCTCGGCCTGTGTCGCGTGGAGCGCTGCCTCCGCCTCGGCCAGCCAGGCCTGAGCCTGCTCCAGATCGCGCGTCGCCGCTGCAAGTTCCTCCTCGGGAGGCTGCGTCGCAGCGAGCTCCTTCTCCAGGGCGCTCAACTCAGCGACGACTGTCCGGTAGCGTTGCTCCGCCTGCTCGATCTGCTGCCGTACGAAACCGAGCGCGAGGCGCGCCTGCTCGAGTGTCCTGAGTTCCTCGTCGACCGTCGCGAGGGCTGCCAGGCGCTGCTCGAGCTGGCGGTGGTACGCTTCGTCATAGGGCAGCGTAGCTAGCCGCGCTTCCAGCTCGCGAATTTGCTGCTCGAGTGCCGCTAGCCTGGGATCGGTCTGGTACGCCTCGCGGAGCTGCTGGAGTTCCTGTACGAGGCGTTCCTGTTCGCGCTCGAGCTGCGCCAGCCGCTCGAGTTCAGCGGAGATCCGGCCGAGCTGCGCCTGCAGGGTGCTCTCGGCTGCGAGCTCCGTGTTCAGTTCGTCGCGGCGTCGCTGCAGGGCGGCGATTTGCTGCTGCACTTCGAGCGCTGACTGGCGGTACGCTGCGCAGCGTTCGGCGAGCGTCCCCGCCAGTCGCGGGATGAAAGCGGCGAGCCGATCCTCGAGGGTTCGAATATCCCGTTCCAGCGTGAGCAACTGGGTATCGGTGTGCTCAGCCTCGCGAAGCTGCTGGATCTGCTGCTCGATCGCCGCGAGGTGCTGCGTCACCCGGTCGAGTCGCTCCAGTTCAGCGTCAATGCGGCCGAGCTGAGTTTGAAGCGTCCCTTCCTGCTGCAAGTGCTGCGCGATCTCCTGGAGCTTTCGCTCCAGAGCAGCGCGGCGTTCGCGAATCGTCCGGACCTCCCGGCCGAGCATCTCGAACTCCTGGCGCAGGGCCGTTAGTTCGGTACGAAGATTTTCGATCTGACGCGCTCGCTCCTCCGGCGAGAGAGGGCGCAGGCACACCGGGCAGACGGCATCGAGTCGCTCGAGCTGTTCGAGCTGTGCGTTGAGTTCGGCCATCTTTGCCCGCAGTTGCTTGCCGATGGCTGTGAGATCGGCGTCCTGGGCGCGCAGCGAGGTCAGCTCGCTTTCGATAGCCGCTCGCTCGTCTCGGACAGTCGACAGGCGGGTGAGTTCTGTCTGGAGCTGCTGACGTTCTCGTTCGAGTTGCGCCCGCTGCCCCGCTTCCTTCCCGAGCTGATCGCGTTGACTCTCCAGCGAGCGGACCTCGGCGAGGATCTCGCGTTGACGAGCCTGGTAGGCTGCGTACGTCTCGAGGATCGCCTGCAGATCAGCGCTGCGCTGGCGCAGAGCCTGGAGCTGCGCTTCGAGATTGTCGCGCTCGGTCCGGAGCTGTTCGAGCCGTGCCAGCTCCGTGCGGAGTCGTTGCAGCTCGAGCTCGCGTTCCGTCCGGTGCGCGAGTTCGCTCGCTGCACGCTGGAGTTGCGCCTCGCGCGAGCGGATCTCGAGAAGCAGGTGCTGCTGGCGTGCTGTGTGTTCTGCCGTGAGCCGGCCGATTCGCTCACTGAGCTGTTGACGCTCGCTGCTGATGCGCAGCACCTCCTGAAGCTCCTGTTGGAGTCGCTGTCGTTCCGCTGCGCGCTCGCGGATTTCGTCCTCGCGGGCGAGCACCTCGCGATGGCCCCGTTCATCGGCAGCGAGTCGCTCCAGGACGGCGACGAGCTCGTCCCGCTCGGCCTGGAGTGCTTCTGCTCGGCGTCGCCGTTCATGGTAACGCTCGATTTCAAGGGTGAGACGGTGCACGCGTTCCTGCCAGGCGGCAACTCGTTCGCGCTGGTGCGCGAGCTCGTCGTGCTGCATTCGAGCCTTCTGCTCGAGCCAGGCGAGCTGCGAACGCAATTCCGGGATCCGTGCTGCACGCGCAGAGAGCATTTCGAGTTCGCGTTCGAGACGAAGTCGTTCCTCGCGCAGGCGACGCCCTTCCTCCCGGGCGAGTTCACGGTATCGTTCGTAGCGGTCGAGTTCCAGGAGTTCAGCGAGGATCTTCTTGCGTTCGCTCGGTGTCCGGCGCGTGAATTCGTCGGCTTTACCCTGCAAGAGAAAGACCGAGTTGACGAAAGTCGTGTAACTGATCCCGAGCAAGCGGTCGATTTCGCGCTGAACGGCCTGCTTGCTGCCGGTAGTGACTGGCTGCCACTCCTCACCGGTTCGCACGTGGAGCTCGAGGAGCGAGCGCGTTCGTCCACTCGCTGTATAACCGCGGACGACGCGGTACTCCCTTCCATCCAGCAAGAAGCAGAATTCGACTCGCGTCTCGCTTTCCCCGAGACTGACGAGATGCGGGTTGCTGGCGCGAGCTTGCTCCCAGAGTGCCCAGGTCATCGCATCGAGCAGCGCCGACTTTCCCGCTCCGTTCTCGCCCGAGAGGCATGCGAGGTGCAGGCCAGTGAAATCGACCTCCACCGGTTGACGGTAACACAAAAAGCGCTGGAGGAAGAGACGAGTCGGGATCATGCGAGACCTTTCACCGTCGCGTCATGCTGAACCAGAGTATACTCAGACCGTACGATGCGGCCGCTTTGCCCGCGACGTCGATCTCGCATCGCCGGGTTTGGGGATGCGAGGTGCTTGGCGTCGATGCGGAGGAAACAGAACTTCCCACGCCCGAGTTCGACGGGTTCGATCATGCGCCCAGTTATGGGTTCGTTCGGGTACGGGGTGGAGGGGCAGGAATGAGTCCGAAGCGTTCCAATCGTCAGGCCGGAGACACACGGAGCGAGAAGCGTCGGCAGCGAGCTGCGGTCGAGGGCGAGGTTGTCGAGGAAGCGATGCCGCAGACCGGTGAGGCGATCGCGGCGGAGCGGGCGCTGGAACCGGTCGAGGGTGAAATCGTCGAAGCGGAGCCACTGCTCAGTGACGAGGAGCTGGAAGATCTCTTCCGGAACGATCCGTCCCTGGCCAGCGATCCGCTGCGGCTCTATCTACGCGAGATCGCCGAGGCGCCCTTGTTGACTCCGGAGGAGGAGGTCGAGCTGGCGAAACGGATCAAAGAAGGCGATACCGAGGCGTTGCAGCGTTTCGTCCGCTCGAACTTGCGACTCGTCGTGAGTATCGCCAAGCGGTACGTTGGTCGA
>BEID01000009.1 GCA_002898975.1 bacterium HR27
GCTCGATCGGTACGGTTCGGAAATACCCCATCAGCATCCAGGTCGCGAAGGGAACCGTGAAGGTGAGATAGGCGAGGGTGAGACCGACCAGGTTATCGCGGAGACCGAGCCGGCTCATCATGACGAAGATCGGAATGAAGAGGATGGTGCCAGGCGCCAGGTAGGCGTAGACCAGCAGTCGCGCCAGAATCGTCCGGCCAGCGAAACGGAGGCGAGTGAGCGCATAACCAGCCATCGCACCGAGCAGGGTCGAGATCACCGTCGTCGCCAGCGCGACCACGGCGCTGTTGCGGAGCTGGCGCAAGAAGGGATACGACGGGCCGAGGATCTTCTCGTAGTGTTCGGGTGTGAGGACGCGTGGCAGGAGAGTCACCGTCGGGCTGAACAGATCGACGTCGGCACGCAGCGAGGTCACCAGCTGCCAGTAGACCGGGAACAGCGTCCAGACTGCGAGTACCAGGAGCACCAGATACCCGATGAGGTAGTACCCCCGGTTGCGCCGTGCCAGCCAGACGAGGAGACTGCGCTCGCTCGGTCGTGCTCGTTCGATCCGGCGTGCGACTTCTGCCATGGTGTCAGCCCTCCTGTCGGAGCATGCGCCGGGTGAGGAAGTAGATGAGAATGGCGAAGACCGGGAAGAAGACGAGCGGGATCGCCGATGCGATTCCGAGGTCGTAGGCCGTCATTCCCTCGTGATAGGCCAGGAGCGGGAACGTTTCCGTGACGTTGGCCGGTCCGCCGTTGGTCAGGATGTAGACGTACTGGATCGCGTTGGAAGTCCAGATAGCGGACAGCATTACCGTGACTGTGATGACCGGCGTCAGGAGCGGCAAGGTGATGCGGAAGTACTGTTGCAAGGGCGTTGCGCCGTCGATCGCTGCTGCCTCGTACAGTTCGCGCGGAATCGCCTGGAGGCCAGCCAGGAAGGTCATGGTCCAGAAGGGTGCACCTTGCCAGATGGCCGCGACGAGTACCGACCAGAGTGCGAGATCAGGATTGGCCAGGAACAGGATCGGTCGGTCGACGAGTCCCAGGTTGGTGAGGAGCGTGTTGAGGACGCCGTTGACGTCGTTGTAAATCCACTTCCAGGTGAACGCCGAGACGACAGCCGGAATCGCCCAGGGGACGAAGAGCAGCGTGCGCCAGAAGTGCCGCGCCCGGATCTGCGCGTTGAGGATCAGCGCACTCACCATCCCGATGACGAACTTGCCAGCCAGCGCGCCGCCGGTATAGAGCGCGGTCACTTTGACGCTGTTCCAGAACAGTCCGTAGATGCGGCTCTGGCTGTCGAAGAGCAGGCGTGCGTAGTTGCCGAAGCCGATGAACTGTCCCTGTCCACCGACCTTGATGTCCTGGAGTGAGAGCCAGAACGCATAGCCGAGCGGATAGGCAACCAGTCCGACGACCACCAGAAAGGCTGGCAGCGTCAGCGCATAACCGAGCCAGAAGTCCCGGCCGAGCCGAGATGTGCGGACACCCGGTGACGCGAGGGTTCGTTCTGCTTGGCGCAACACGACCATGGTGTTCAGCCTTTCGAACACTCCGCGTCGTGACGCGGATATCTGGTCAGCGAGACATCCCTACAGTAGCAGAGTCCAGGCGACCGTGCAAGTGGGGTGCGCGCTCAAGCAGCGGCACCACTAAAGGGAAGGAAGTCTCCGAGCGGCAGCGCGATCGCGTGTGCTGTGCCTCAGCGTGCCGCCCGATGCCGACATACCGGAAAGCGAGACAAGGAGCCGGAAGCAGGCTCGCCTCCGGCTCCTTCGAGCGTTCCCGCGTTAGCGGTCGCTACTGGTTCGTCTGGGCCCGCAGGCGTGGGTCGAAGTAATCCGCGAGCATGTCGCCGATGATGTTGAAGCAGAGGATGAGGAGCGTGACGATGAGACCGGGGAAGATCACCATCCACGGCGCGCGGGTGAAGTAGAGCGACGCTGCACCGGTCAGCATGTTCCCGAGCGAGGGGTTCGGTGGCTGGACACCGAGTCCGAGGAAGCTGAGGCCTGTTTCGACGAAGATCGCGGCGCCGAGGTTGAGCGAGGCGAGCACAGCGACCGGACCGAGACAGTTCGGAAGCACGTGCCGCAGCATGATGCGCCAGTGGGAAGCACCGAGTGCCCGAGCTGCTTCGCAGAAGAGCGACTCGGACACGCGGAGTGCTGATGCGCGCATGACTCGGACACCGACTGGTGTCAGCGAGAGCGCCACGGCACCGATGAGCTGGAGCCGTCCAGCTCCGAGGACTGCGACGACGACGCTGGCGACGACGAGCGACGGGATGGCAGTGACGATCTCGACTCCGCGTTGGAGAAGAAAATCGACGAGCCCGCGTCGGTAACCGCCGACAAGCCCCAGCGCGGTCCCGACGACGGTGCCGATGAGGCCGCCGGGTACTGCGATGAGGAGCGTGGTGCGCAGCCCGTAGAGTGCCCGGGTGAAGATGTCGCGCCCGAGTTCGTCCGTGCCGAACGGATACGTCGCGGAGGGGGGCTTGAGGCGAGCGACCGCGTTGGTGGCCGTTGGTGACCGTGACGACAGTGTCGGACCCAGGAGACCAGTCAACACGATGAGCGCGAGGACGAGCGAGACGATGATCCCGATCCACGGAATCGGACGACGGACGGCGCGCGTACGCTCGTGGGTGATCGGTGCCGCAACTGCTTCAGCCATCGCTCAGCCCCTCTCGCGTAGCCGGGGATCGAGAAACGACGTGACGATATCGGTGAGCAGGTTGATGACGACGAAGGCAGTGCCCAGGATGAGGACCGCGATCTGGATGACCGGAAAATCGCGGCGCGCGACTGCATCGACGAAAAAGAGCCCGAGACCGGGCAAGTTGAACGTGGTCTCGACGATGACCACACCACCCAGCAGAAAACCCACGCGGAGACCCGAGAAGGCAATGGTCGGCGCGAACGCATTGCGGAGGACGTGCCGGAAAATGACCGTCGACTCAGCGAGCCCCTTCGCACGAGCTACCTGGACGAATGGTTCCTGCAGCACCTCGAGGACAGCGTTGCGGATGAAGCGGACGAGTCCAGCTGCCAGGACGAAGCCGAGAACCACAATCGGTAAGAAGATCTGCTGGAGGTGGGTGAAGAGATCCTGCGTCGGAGGCACGAGCCCGAGCGGTGGACGCCAGCCGAAGACGAGCAAGACGGTGATCAGGGCGAGCAATCCCAGCCAGTAGGCAGGTACCGCCGAGGCCACGAAGAAAAAGACTCGGGTCAACGCTTCGGTGAAGCGCCCGCGCCGGAGGGCACTGAAGAGGCCGAGGGGAAGCGCGAAGACCCATGCCATGAACTCGGAAAGGAACGCGATTTCGATAGTCAGGGGCAGCCGAACGCGGAGCTCGTCCGCGATCGGCCGCCCCGTGACGTACGACTTCCCGAGCCCACCCGTCACGAGCCCCTTCAGGAAGTCGAAGAACTGCACGATCAGCGGCTTGTTGAGGCCGAGTTCCTGCCGCACTTGCTCGACTCGCTGCGGGTTGATCGTGATGTTCTCACCTGTCCCGCCGACGATGAGCGCGGCAGGGTCACCCGCGATCCGGATGAACGCGAAGACCAGGAACGTGGCGATGAGAACGACCAGGATGCCACCGATCGCGCGCCGTATCAGGTATTGCACGAACATCGCCGCGCATCCTTCCGATCGTGTCAGGCACCTGCCGCGCCCCTCGCGCGCTACTGCCGGAGCCAGGTGGTGGCGTGCTTTTCGGTCAGGTTGTAGTTCGGCTGCGGTGTGAAGCCCGCAAGAATACCCGGGCGGAAAATATGCCAAATGACTGGTCGGTAAACGTAAATCATACCGAAGACTGGGTCGTCGAGCGTCCGGAAGTCGAGCTCGTGGGTGAGCTCCTTCCGCTTCTCGATATCGAGCTCGCGGTCGATCTGCTGGTAGAGTTGGATCAGCTCGTCGGACCAGAGACCGGTCAGGCTCACCTGGTCGTTATTCGTGATCCAGCTCGCGAAGGTCGACTTCGGTTCGTCGACCCAGGGGGCGTTGAAGCCGAGTGCCATCTGATACTCGCGGTTAGTGATTCGCTGCACATACTCGCCGAGTTGCAGAATCTGCGGGTTCACCTTGATGCCGACTTGTGCCAGCTGGTCAGCGATCAGGCTCGGCGTGGTGACATCGAGGTTGAACGCGAGTAGTCCGACCTCGAGGCCGTTGGGGAAACCCGCTTCAGCCAGGAGCTGCTTCGCTTGCTGGCGGTCGGCATCCTTGTCCTTACCGAAGCCACGGGCTTGCCGGACCCGGTCCTCGGGTAATGCCCAGGCACCGTAGGGGTGCATCCAGCCGGACAGCACGGAACGTCCTTCGGTCATAGCGGCGATCATCGCCTCGCGGTCCAAAGCGAGCGTGATGGCGCGGCGGACCCGCTCGTCCTTGAAGGGTTCGAAGTTCCGTGCATTGAGAATGAGGCGCCAGACGAGAGTCGTCGGCACGCCGACAACCTGGATGTCGGCATGTCCCTGAAACAGATCGAGCGGCGGCGTGGTGAGCGAGCGATACAGGTGGAGCTGCCCAGCCAGGAAGGCCTGGGCAACCGCGTTCCAGTCGGTCATGGGATGGCCCACGATGCCGTCCAAGTACGGCAGGTCCTTGTCGAAGTAATTGGGGTTCTTCTCGAGTTCGAACGCCACCCCGGGCGTATAGCTCTTGAACTTGAAGGGGCCGGTGCCGATGAGGTTCTTGGTATCGCGGAGGTCAGCACCCGACTCGATGAGGTGGGCAGGATAAATCCCGGTCCAGGGGATGGCGACGTTGTAGAGGAGCGCGGGGTCGGGTTGCTTGAGGACGAAACGGACGGTGTAGTCGTCGGGCGTTTCGATGTGGTCGACGGTGTTGAAGAAGACGCCGCGGGGGCTGTTGACGCCCTGGGGTGGGCTGATGATGCGCTGGAAGTTGGCGAGGACGTCCTTACTGGTGAAGGGGGAGCCGTCGTGGAACTGGACGCCCTGGCGGAGGTAGAAGGTGTAGGTCATCCCGTCCTGCGCCATGTCCCAGCGGATCGCGAGGTCCGGCAGGATCTTGGTCTGATCGTTGGGGTCGAACTGCAACAACGTATCGAAACAGGGACCGATACACCAGAGGTCGGTGCTGGTCGTCGCCTGGTGCAGGTCCAGGTTCGTCGGATCGCCCGGGAGATTGAAGTGCAGGATGCCGCCGCGGCGGACCGCCTCGGTCGTCGGGGTGGGCGTGACCTCCATGACTGCCGTGGGCATGGCCAGCGGCGTGTTGGTCGGCGTGGGGGCGGTCGTCGCCGCTGGAGCAGCGGTCGGCGAGGCCTCGCCACCACCGCGACAAGCAACGAGCAATGCAGAAGCGAGCGTGCCGGCTGCTACGCCGAACAAGCGACGCCGCGTGAACGTGCGCATTCTCCTCCTCCTTGTACCTGTGTCTGCCACTCACAGATCCCGCTAGCGGATGCTGGTTCAGAGATTAACTCGTTGGCTTTCCGGTGTCAAGATATGCGAGCGTGTTGTGGGCGACGAGTCTGGTCGTGGGAACCGGGTCGGCTGTGTCGAACCGGCCTACCACGCGACTCTCGGAGCTGTGTTCGGCTATCGTGAACAGTAGCGGTGACTTCCGGACGACCATCGCCAATGCGGGTACGGATACGGAGGGGCTCGATCGGGGGATGCGAGGGAGGTTGGCGCGATCGAGCCACGGTGATCGGAAGGGACTGCCTCAGCCGGAAGAGATGGCCGCATAGTGCTTGGTGCGAGGCAGGCGATGGCAGCGAGGAGAGACGTACTCGATCGCGAGCGAAAACGGGGTCGACGGGTACTGCCGTCGACCCCGCTTTCGTCGCTCGTCTCTCGTCGATCGTGGGTGCTCAATCGCTGCGCAGCCAGGTGGTGGCGTGCTTCTCGGTGAGGTTGTAGTTCGGCTGCGGCGTCCAGCCAGCGAGGACACTGGGCCGGTAGATGTGCCAGATCAGGGGCCGGTAGAGATAGATCATGCCGAATGCCGGGTCGTCGAGCGAGCGGAAGTCGAGCTCGTTGGTCAGCTGCTTGCGCGTGGTGAGATCGAGTTCGCGGTCGATCTGCTGGTAGAGCTCGATCAGCTCATCCGACCAGAGGCCAGTCAGGCTCGCCTGCTCGTTATTCGTGATCCAACTCGCGAAGGTCGACTTCGGCTCGTCGACCCAGGGAGCGTTGAACCCGAGCGACATCTGGAACTCGCGCGCGACGACGCGCTGGACGTACTCACTGAGCTGGAGGTTCTGCACATTCACCCGGATGCCGATTTGTCCCAGCTGGTCGGCCACGAGGCTCTGGGTCGTCGGGGTGCCGAGTGCGAAGGCGAGCAGTTCGACATCGAAGCCGTTCGGGAAGCCAGCTTCCGCGAGGAGCTGTTTCGCTCGTTCGATATCGGCGGCCTTGTCTTTGCCGAAGCCGCGCGCCTGGCGGACGCGCGCCTCCGGTAGTGCCCAGGCACCGTTGGGATGCATCCAACCCGAGATCACCCCGCGTCCCTCGGTGCCGATTTCCAGCATCGCATCGCGGTCGATCGCCAGCGTGATCGCTTCGCGGACACGCGGATCGCGGAATGGCTCGAACTGTCGCCCGTTGAGCACCAGTCGCCAAACGAGCGTCGTCGGGACGCCGACGATCCGGATATCGCTGTGCCCCTGGAACAGATCGAGCGGCGGAACGCCGAGGCCGCGGTTGAGATGGATCTGGCCGGCGATGAGCGCCTGGGCTGCGACGTTGGGATCAGCCATCGGGTAGAAGACGATCCCGTCGAGATAGGGAAGGTCCTTGTCCCAGTAATTGGGATTCTTCTCGAGTTCGTAGGTCACCCCGGGCGTATAGCTCTTGAACTTGAAGGGGCCGGTGCCGATGAGGTTCTTGGTATCGCGGAGGTCAGCACCCGACTCGATGAGGTGGGCAGGATAAATCCCGGTCCAGGGGATGGCGACGTTGTAGAGGAGCGCGGGGTCGGGTTGCTTGAGGACGAAACGGACGGTGTAGTCGTCGGGCGTTTCGATGTGGTCGACGGTGTTGAAGAAGACGCCGCGGGGGCTGTTGACGCCCTGGGGTGGGCTGATGATGCGCTGGAAGTTGGCGAGGACGTCCTTACTGGTGAAGGGGGAGCCGTCGTGGAACTGGACACCCTGGCGGAGGTAGAAGGTGTAGGTCATCCCGTCCTGCGCCATGTCCCAGCGCACAGCGAGACAGGGGAGAATCTTCGTCTGATCGTTCGGATCGAACTGGAGCAGCGATTCCAAACACGGTGCGACGCACCACAGATCCGTGCTGGTCGTCGCCTGATGCAGATCGAGATTGGCCGGGTCACCTGGGAGGTTCATCCGGAGGATACCGCCGCGGCGGACCGCCTCGGTCGTCGGGGTGGGCGTGACCTCCATAACTGCCGTCGGCAGGGCGACCGGCGTGTTGGTCGGCGTGGGGGCGGTCGTCGCTGCCGGAGCAACGGTCGGTGTGGCCTCACCACCACCGCCGCCACGACAGGCAACGAGCAACGCCGACGCGACGGAACCGGCGACTGTCCCGAGGAATCGACGCCTCGTCCAGGTGCGCATGTGCCCCTCCTCACTCGACTATCCGGCGCTTCGGCCGTTTCGGGAAACCGTGGATGCTGATTGAGAGATTAAACGAGCGGGTGTCGGCTGTCAAGATGTCTCCGTCAACGCGTCGCATCGTTTCTTCTCCGGCATTCTTCTTCTTAGAACAGTGCCTGATCCGGCATGTTTGGGACTATTCGATGGTTGTCGCATGGTGGGCTGGTCGGTGGCTCGGTGGGGTAGGGAGCTCCGCGGTCGGCTCGTTGCAGGGTGCGCGGCGGTGAGGCTCCCCTGCCGGTGCGAGGCACGAGGTACTGTCCGTTGCACTCGTGGTTGAGCTGCCTGCTTCCGCGAAGCCGCGGCTGCTTGTACACTCTCGAGTGCTCCCCTATACTGCCCGCTAGGGTGTGCCGAGGCGGCAATCGGGCATCGATCGACGGGGCGCACGTGGGAGGTCAGTCATGGATTTCGAGTTGACTCCGGAACAGATCCAAGTGCGCGACATGGTGCGCGAGTGGGCCCAGCGCGAAGTGGCCCCCTACATCCGCGAGTGGGACGCGAAGGGGGAGTATCACCCCGAAATCTACCGGCGGATGGGGGAACTGGGCTTGCTCGGCTTGCCCATCCCCGAACGGTACGGTGGCGGTGGTTTCGACTACGTGACGCTGGCCCTGGTCTGCGAGGAGCTGGAGGCGGTGGATACCTTCCTCCGGGTCGCGATCAGCGTCCACGTCGGGCTGAACAGCCTGACGCTGCTCCAGTGGGGCACCGAGGAGCAGAAGCAGCGGTGGCTGGTTCCGCAAGCGCGGGGCGAGAAGCTGGCGACATTCGCCTTGACCGAACCCGGGGCCGGTTCGGATGCCGGACATATTCAGACCCGCGCGGTCAAAGACGGCGACAGCTATATCCTCAACGGCGAGAAGATGTGGATCTCGCTGGCCAATACCGCCGATCACTTCCTGGTCTTCGCCACGCTCGATCCGGCACTCGGCCACCGTGGTCTCTGTGCCTTCATGGTCGAACGCGGCACACCCGGCCTCACGACCGGCTCGATCCACGGCAAGCTCGGTGTGCGGGCCGGCGACACCGGTTGGATTTCACTACAAAACGTTCGCGTTCCAGCCTAGAACATGATCGGTGAGCCGGGTGAGGGGTTCAAGATCGCGATGAGCGCCATCGACCAGGGGCGCTTCACGGTCGCGGCCGGAGCCTGTGGGCTCATCCGTGCGTGTCTCGAGGCCAGCGTCAAGTACTGCCACGAGCGGCAGGCTTTCGGGCAGGAGATCGGACGGTTCCAGCTGGTGCAGCAGATGATCGCGAAGATGGTGCGCGGCTACGAGACGTCGCGGCTGCTCGTCTTCCGCGCGGCCGAACTGAAGAATCGCGGTATCCGCAACACCCGCGAGACGTCGCTCGCCAAGTGGCACGCCTGTGACTGCGCGTTCGAAGCGGCGAACGATGCGGTGCAGATCCACGGTGCCTACGGGTACTCGAACGAGTATCCGGTCGAGCGGTATCTGCGGAATGCGCGCGGTGCGGTGATCTACGAGGGCACGCGGGAGATCCATACGATCCTCCAGGCCGAGTACGCGCTCGGCTATCGGGTCGACAAGCCGCTCCGCTGCCCACAGCCACCAGCCCAGGGCTACGAGGCAGTCGCCGCTCGGGGGTGAGATGGAACCGCTCGTGCTCCCGTATCGCGGCAAACAGCCGCGACTGGCCGAGGACGTCTTTCTGGCGCCGACCGCGGTCGTCATCGGCGACGTGACGGTCGGGCCCGCTTCCAGCCTCTGGTTCGGCGTGGTCGTGCGTGGCGACATCGGGCCGATCCGTATCGGAGCACGCGTGAATCTGCAGGAAGGGGTCATCGTCCATCTCGACGAAGGGTTCCCGGTCGTGATCGAAGACGACGTCACGGTCGGGCACGGCGCGATCGTCCACGGTGCTACGATCGCTGCCGGGGCACAGATCGGGATGGGAGCGGTGCTCCTGACGGGTTCGTGTATCGGCGCCGGTGCGATCGTCGCAGCTGGCGCGGTGGTTCCGGAGGGGATGGTGGTGCCGCCAGGCACGGTCGCGATGGGTGTGCCAGCCCGTGTCCGGCGTGAGGTGACGGCAGAGGAGCGCGAGGCGCTGCTCGCGCGGGCTCGGCGGTACGCGGAGCGAGGAGCCGAATTCCGCGCGCTCCTCGCGCAGCGCGAACGGGGGAACGTGCCGTGAGCCTTCGGGTGGAGCGAGAAGAGCCGATCGCCCTGCTCGTCCTCGATCGTCCCGAGCGCTTGAATGCGCTCGACACGGCCGGCCTCCAGGCGCTTCTGGTGGCGATCCGTGAGCTCGCTGCTGACGAGTCGATCCGCGTCGTGATCCTGACTGGTGCGGGTGACCGGGCCTTCGCGGCCGGCGCGGACATCAGCGAAATGGTGTCGAAATCGCCAGCAGAAGCGCTCGCCTTCGCCGAACTCGGTCAGGCGGTTTGCCAGGCGATCGAGGAGGCGCCCCAACCGTATATCGCGGCGGTGAACGGGTATGCCATGGGCGGTGGCTGTGAGTTGGCATTGGCCTGCGATATCCGCCTCGCCAGCGAGCAAGCTGTCTTCGCGCAGCCGGAGGTGACGCTCGGCATCCCACCCGGCTGGGGCGGCTCGCAGCGGCTGCCGCGTGTCGTGCCGCCCGGTATCGCTCGCGAACTGCTCTATACCGGCCGGCGTGTCGGTGCGGAGGAAGCGCTGCGCATCGGTCTCGTCAACGCCGTCTATCCAGCGACAGAATTGCTCGAGCGGGCTCGCGAGCTGGCCCGGCAGATCGCTGCCAACGGGCCGGTCGCGGTTCGACTGACCAAGCAGGCCGTGCGTTTCGGGCTCGAGCATGGACTCGCTGCCGGCCTCGCCTACGAACGGCAACTGTTCGCGCACGCGTTCACGACCGAGGACCAGCGTGAAGGCATGACTGCGTTCCTCCAGAAACGAAAGCCGCTGTTCCGCGGACACTGACTTGTCTGTCGAAGGTGCGGACGGAGGAATCCGTGAAAATCGCGGTGCTGATCAAACAGGTGCCCGATCCGAACGCGCTCCGCTTCGATCCACGCCTCGGTGACCTCGTACCCGGTATCCAGCCGGTCGCGAACGAATACGACCTCTACGCGCTCGAAGCTGCCTTGCGCTTGCGTGAACAGGTCGGTGGCGAGGTCGTCGTCGCCAGCGTCGGCCCAGCGCGCGATGCGCTCAACCGCGGGTTGGCGATGGGGGCTGACCGGGCTGTCGCGATCGAGGGCGAGGGGGTGCCCGGCGACAGCTGGGTGACAGCGACAGTGCTCGCCGCCTGGCTCCGCCGCGAGCAGGTGGACGTGATCTGGTGCGGGCAGGAGACGAGCGATTCCGGTACCGGCAACGTCGGCCCGACGGTCGCCGCCTTGCTCGATGTGCCGCTGGTGAGCAACGTGGTCGGCTGGGAGTTCCGCGACGGTCTCTTCGAAATCGAACGCGAGATCGAAGACGGGCACCAGTTCCAGGAAGTCGCACCACCGGTCGTGCTCTGCGCGCTTTCCGCCTTGCCGCAACCACGCCTACCGACACTGCGGGGCATCATGGATGCCCGCCGCAAACCGCAGGAGCGACTCTCACCGGCCGATCTCGGGCTCGATCCTGAGGCGCTCGACCCGCTCGTTCGCTGGGAGGGACTGAGCCAGCCGGTTGCTAAAGCAGCCGGTATCGTCCTCCAGGACGTCCCACCGGACGAGGCCGTGGAACAGCTCCTGGCCTTTCTCGAATCCCGTGGCCTCTTGACCTGACGAGGAGTTCGTGAACCATGGCAGCGAACGGTATTCTGGTCGTCGTTGAAACCGCGAGCGGGCAACCGCGTCCAGCGGCGCTCGACCTTTTCGGTGCGGCGCAGGCAGTCCAGGAGACGCTCGGGCCGGTGACCGCGTTGATCGTCGGGCACGGCATTGCTGCGGCGGCCGAGCAGGTCGGGCGACTCGGCGTCACCAGCCTTCTCACCGTCGATGCGCCGGACTTCGCCGAACCGGTCGCCGAACGAATGACGCGCGCAGTTCTGGCAGCGTGGGAGCGTCTCGACCCGGCGCTCGTGTTGCTGCCCGGTACCACGCTCGGGCGCGACGTCGCGGCCTTGGTCGCGGCCCGCATGGGAGTACCCCATCTGGTCGACGTGGTCGCTCTGGCGGTCACCCCGGAGGAGTTCGTCGCGACGCGGCCGGTCTACCAGAGCAAGCTCCTCACGACCGTACGAGCGCCCCGTGGGCGACCGGTCGTGGTCACGGTGCGCGCCGGTTCCTACCGGCCGCCGGAACCGGGTGCCACGGTGGCGACGGTCGAGCTGTTGCCGGTGACGATTCCTGATGGCGACCGGCGTATCCGCGTCACGCGGATGGTCGACAAGCCGCGCGGGCAGGTCGATTTGGAGAGCGCGCCGGTCGTGGTCGTCGGTGGGCGTGGCGTCGGCGGGCCGGAGGGGTTCGAGCAGCTCGCCGAGCTAGCGGAACTACTCGGTGGTGCGCTCGGCTGCACCCGGGCGGTGAGCGATCTCGGCTGGCGGCCGCACTACGAGCAGATCGGCCAGACCGGCAAGCAGGTGCGGCCGAAGCTCTATGTCGGTGTCGGTGTCTCGGGTGCGGTGCAGCACACGGTCGGCATGCAGGGGAGCGAGACGGTCGTCGTGATCAACCGCGATCCGAACGCGCCGCTGGTCAAGCAGGCCGACTTCGCGGTCATCGCCGACTGGAACGAGATCGTCCCGCGGCTCATCGCCC
>BEID01000010.1 GCA_002898975.1 bacterium HR27
CTGTCGCTTCCCGTCACCGTTCCGCTCCGGCCAGCTCGCCAGCGTGAAGAGCGGCACCAGCTGGTCACGCAGGCGGAAGACATCCTGCTCACCGTAGTGCTCGATGTCCCGATCGGTAATGAGCACGATCTCCTGGACGACGTTATAGGGAATGCCGAGCAGGTATCCCCGCGCAGTGAAGACGAGCGTATTCATCACCGAGACCGAGGTCGGCACGACGAGGCGGATCGTCGTCCCCTGCCCGGGCACCGAGGAGATGGTCAGGTTCCCGCCCAGTTCCTGCATCCGCACCGCCACGACATCCAGCCCCACGCCGCGGCCGGAAAGCTCGGTCGCCTGGTCGCGCGTCGAGAAGCCCGGCCGCAAGAGCAGCGCGTTGAGTTCCGCCTCGGTCAGCGTGGCCGCTTCCCGCGCACTGACGAACCCACGCTCGACCGCCTTCTGCCGTACCGCCTCGTAGTCGATCCCTTTCCCGTCGTCGCTCACCTCGATGACCAGGTTCGACCCCTCGCGACTCGCTCGCAGCGTGATCCGCCCACGCGACGGCTTGCCGTAGGCGATCCGCCGCTCCGGCGATTCGATGCCGTGGTCGACCGCGTTCCGCAAGAGGTGGACGAGCGGGTCGCGCAGCTCCTGGAGGATGCGCCGGTCGACTTCCAGGCGACCGCCGTCGATGACGAGGTCGACCTCTTTCCCGGTGGCACGCGCCGCATCGCGTACGACTCGCGGCATCTGCGAGAACAGCGACGAGATCGGCTGCAGGCGCGTGAGCGCGGCGATGTCCTGCAGCTCGGAGACCATCACCGAGAGCTTCTTCGACGCGCCGACCAGCTCGCCGTCCTGCAGGTTCGCTGCGAGCGCGGTAATGCGGTTCCGCGTCACCAGCATCTCCTCCGCCAGGCGCCCGAGCCGATCGAGGACGTGCACCGGTACCCGGACGGTCGAACTGGCGAGTTCGGCGTCGCCGGCCCGCAGCTCGTCGCCACGGTGCTCGGCTTCCGTTGCTGGCTCGCTGCCCACCGCTCCCGCGGCCGCCGGCTCCGCCGGGCTGCCGCTGGTCGCCGCGGGTCGTTGCATCGCGCTCGCCGCCGCCTGCTGGAGGCGCTCGGTCAGGAGCGGGAGCCCGTCCGGCGGCTCGGCCTGGCCAGCCCGGTGGGCCAGGTAGGCACGCGTCAGCGAGACGGTCTGGAGCAACAGGTCGACGTGCTCGGGGACAACTGGCGCGCCCTTGCGCAGGACGTCGGCCAGCTGCTCGGCCGCATGGACGAGCGCCACCAGGTCGGTCAGGTTCAAGTACCCGGCGCTCCCCTTGGTCGAGTGGAGGTGCCGGAACACATCGTTCAGCAGTCGTTCCTTCTCAGCTGCCGATTCGGCACGTTCCAGCTCGACGAGGGCCGGCTCGATCGCCTCGAGCCGCTCCCGCGTCTCCTCGATGAACATCTCGATCAGCTCGCGATCCTCACCCACGGTTCATGTCCTCCTCTGCCGCATCCCTGCCTGACCCTCACCAAGCACTGCGACCGTTGCCCAACCACGAGGCATGCACCGGAACCGGCCCGACCGTTTCGTCAGCCTCGCCGTACCCGTTGCCGCGCAGCGGAGTCGCTTCGTCATGGGTCGAGACCGCCGCCGACTCCGCCTCCACCCGGAACCGCTCCACCAGCTTGGCCAGCTGCTCGGCCAGCCCGACGAGGTGCTCGGCCGCAGCGGCGATCTCGCCGACCTGCGTCGCCATCTCCTCGGTCGCCGCGGAGACCTCTTCGGCAGCAGCAGCGTTCTGTTCGGCGACGGCCGTCACCTGCCGGATCGAGCCGCGCACCTGTTCGGCGGTCGAGGACAACTCACTGGCCGATGCCGCGTTCTCCTCGGCGATCGCTGCGGTGTCCTCCATCGTCGCCCGCAACTCGGCGCTCCGCTTGGCGATCTCCTCGAGCGACTGCAGCAGCTCCTGGTTCCGCTGCGCGACTTCCTCGGCTGCCTGGCGGATCGCCGCGAAGACCTCCGCCACTTCCCGTGCCTCGCTGCTCACCTGGGCGACAGAGCCGGCGCTCTCGGCCATCGCTGTCACGGCCTGCTCCACGGTGCGCTGGATCCCCTGCACCATCTGGGCGATCTCCTGCGTCGAGGCCGCTGAGCGCTCGGCCAGCTTGCGCACCTCCTCGGCCACGACCGCGAACCCCTTGCCCGCCTCACCGGCCCGGGCCGCCTCGATCGCTGCGTTGAGCGCCAGGAGGTTCGTCTGCTCGGTGAGATCGGTGATCACCTCGACGATCTGCCCGATCTGCTTGGAACGCTCGCCGAGCTCCTGGATCGCCCGGGCCGTCTCCTCGACCTGCTTGCGGACCTTCTCCATGGCCCCGAGCGTCCGTTGCACGACCTGCCCACCGCTCTCGGCCTGCTCGCGATTCCGACCAGCCTGCTGCGTCACTGCGCGCGCCAGCTCGCCGACCCGCTGGTTGCGCTCCGCCATCTGCTGGACCAGGTCGGTCGCCCGCTGGAGCGCGTGCCCCTGCTCCTGCGCCGCCTTGGCGACAGCCTGGATCGTCTGTGTCATCTCGTCGATCGCCGTGGAAGCGCTGGTCACCTGTTCCGCCTGTGTCGACGAGCCCTGGGCAACCTCCTGGATCGTACGGGCGACCGCATTGGTCGCGTCGGCGATCTGGGCGGAGAGTGTCTGGGTCTGCGTTCCCGCCTCGGTCACCTGGCTCACTGCCCGGCGCACCTGGCCGACCAGCTGGGCCAGGTCAGCCAGCGCCTGTTCGAAGGTCACGCTCACGGCACGCAACCGCTCGATCATGCGGTCGAATGCGTGGGCCATCCGGGCGAGTTCGTCGCGGCCGCGCACCCCTAACGGCTCGGTGGTCACCGTGAAGCGGGCAGTGAGGTTACCGGCCGCCAGCTGAGCGAGCGCGGCCTCCAGCGCCGCCAGCTCCTGCTCCGCAAGCTGCTGGCTCGCCTTAGCGACTGCGCTCACCGTGCGCAGAGCCGGCCGCAGCACGAGCACCCCGACGACGAGCGCGACGATCGCGAGCCCAGCAGCACCGAGCATGGCGAACTGGAGCTGCGTCAAGCGCGTTTTGGCCCGCTGAGCTAACGCTGCCGCATCGGCAGTCGAAGCGCCTTCGACATCACGGATCGCCTGGAGGAGCGCGTCGAACTTTTGCGCCCCGTCACCGGTCATGTTCTGCTGCGCGGCGACGAGATCGTACTTGCGCGAGAGCTGCAGGGTGCGTTCCGCCGACTGGCGATAGGCGGTCCAAGCGTCGCGTAGCGCAGTCACCGTCGCATGCTCTTCCGGCGTGTGCGCGGTGGCCGCCAACGTGTCGAGGTCTGCGGCGATCTCTTGATCGAGCTGTGCGATCCGCTCGTCGAGTTGCTTGCGGTAATCTGCGTTGGTCGTCGCACCGACGTGCGCGACGACGTTCGTGCGCACCTCGAGCATCCGGCGTGACACCTTACTGACGGTAACCAGAACGGTATTCATCTCGCTGACTTGTTCGACATCGTCTCGGCTATTCCCGAGCCAGAACCACCCCACCGCACCGAGCAGGACGAAGACCACCGCCATCGCGGCGATGATGCCGAGGACCTTTTCGCGGAAACCGACCGTCATCCTTCCGCCCCTTTCGTACCCTGCGTTCACGTCCCATTCCGAGGTTTCGGAAGGAACTGGCTGGCACTTGAGTGACGAGCGTCGATCCGGGACTTCCCGGCCAGACTGCCCCTGACCGCTTTCCTAGGACGAGCGACGCGGTGCGCTCCTGGCCCAGCCGGGCGCGGCGCGCTGCGCCCGGCAGCGCCTTTCGGCGCGGCAAGCGACCGCCCAGTCTTCGCACGCGGTCGAACACCCCTCACTCCCGCCGCGACCGCGACCTCCCCCTCCGCGTTGTCCCCGTAGGGGCGACGCGTGCGTCGCCCACAAACCACCCCTCACCCCCGGCTCGCTCCGCTCGCCACCCCCTCTCCCGCGCGGTGCGGGAGAGGGGCACATACGTGTCGCGTCCGTCTGGGTGGAAACGGGTTCGGTTCTCCGGGCTGACGGCCCGACGGGTCAGGCACGCCTGACCCCTACAGAGAGAACGGCAGGGCTGTGCGGCGACCGTGACCAACAATCGGTGACGGTGGGTACATCGACGTCCGTCCTGTAGGGGCGAGGCGTGCCTCGCCCAGCCGCGCCGGAGGCACGGCCATTGTCACGCGTCGCCGTACTCTCGGTGCCGGCACTGCGACATACGAACGGGGTTTGCCAGCCCTACCAGACCGGATGGGTCAGGCGACGCCCGACCCGACGGGTCACGCGGGTGAGAGGGGACAGGCAGTACACCCGACCGCGACAGCCGTCACTTCCACTGCCCGGTGCTTGCGAGCCAGGCGGTCTTGTCCTTCTCCTTACCGTCCGGCGCGCCCCACAACGCCTTCAGCGCCAGCGCCTCCGGCACCACGAAGAGCCAGACCGTCTGCTTCTCGTACTGCGGCGGTTGTCCCTTCTGCGGTTTCACCGGGCGCTCGCTGTACCCGAAGCTCGCCTGCAAGACGAGCCACTTGCCGTCGCGCAGCTCAGCGGGGAACTGGGCCGGTACCACCGCTTCCACACCGTCGAGCAGGATGTACAGCGGCCGCTCCAGCTTGTTCCGCCAGGCGCGCGCCAGCACCCCGCAGGTGACGACATTGCAGACCTCGTGATAGGCCGCGAGGTCCATCTCCTGCGCCTCGCTGAGCTGGACGCCATCCGTGTCGACCACCGGTGCCTCGCGCGTCGCCGGCGGACGACGCATCCCGATCGCACCCCAGTCCAGCGCCTCGGCGAGCGGTTGCAGGAGAAACGCCGGTACCTGCTCGTCCTGCAGGTTCACGCGGAAGCGCGCCAGTGCCCAGCCCGACCGCGCTGGAAACTTACCCGGATCGAAGACCGCTCCGACGATCGATTCCGGTAGGAACCCGACGCTGATACCGAGCAGCGTCGAGAGGTTCTCCGCCACAGTTGGCAAGAGATACTGCTCCCAGAGCACCGCCCGGAACTTCTGCGGCACCTTCGGATTCCGCGTCAACGGTGCCGAAGCTGGGAAGACGGGTGCGACCTTGACCGACATCGTTCGCTCCTCGCTGCTGCTAGCTCTCCTTCGCGGCGAACCCGACGTCGAGCGTCGGCTGGTCCGGCAGTCCGACCTGGACCCGCACCGCCGCGCCGCTCGCCAGGCTCGCGCCGACATTGAGGCTCTTGGCCCCACTCACGTACACCGGTAACCCGAGCCCCATCTGCAACCCGACGCTCGCCAGATGGCGCTGGATTTGCCCTGCCAGGATGTTGGTGAGTTCCCGGACGGCATCTTGCAACATCTCGTCCTCCCCGTCCGGGCGCTCCCCGAGCAGCACCTCGGCGACCGAGGCGAGCGCTTCCAGCTCCCCACCCAGCCAGACGACCGCCTGGAAACCGCCTCCGCTGGTGTCGACCACCGTGACGAGCGCGATCCCGACCGGCGGATGCGCCCAGGGGAGTTCGGCCTCACCGAGTACGGTCACTTCCGCCCCGCACAGCAGCTCCAGGGCCTCACGCGCAGCTTGCCCGATGAACTCGACCAGCCGACCGCTCGTCGTCAGCTCCTGCACGATCGCGTGGCTCACGACACTGCTTCTCCTTCCGCACTGCCTCGTCACGCCCGAGCCAACAGCATCTCGAGCGCTGCACCGAGTGCCTCGGGCGTCACCGGCTTGGTGAGCAGGTTGTCGACCCCAGCTTCCTTCGCCTTGAGCATCTGTTCCTCGGTGCTCTGGCTGGTGATCATCAGGATAGGGGTACGCTTGCCGGTCCCCTGTTCCTTCTCACGTGCAGCGCGCACGAATTCCACGCCGTCCATGCCCGGCATGTTCCAGTCGACGATCACCAGGTCGAACTTCCCGGGCTCGAACGCGGCCAGTGCTTCCTCCCCGTTGTTCGCCTCGGTCGCTTCGACCTCGTAGCCGACCTGGCGCAACGACCGGACATGCATAACCCGCATCATTTTCGAATCGTCAGCGATGAGAACCTTCAACACCGTCGACCTCCTCCGCTCTTCTCGATCCGCTCGCTCAGCTGCGGGCCAGTGCCGCACCGCGCTGAGCCCAGCGCACGACCTCACTGGGGATATCGGCAGTCGCCAGCACCTTCTGCACCCCACCACGCGCCAGTGCGGCCTCGATCATTCCCGCCACCACCGCATCTTCCGGCCGTTGCACGACGGTGTAGGCACCGGCTGCTGCCAGTTCCGCCATCCCGATCGCTCCGTCGTCACCCATTCCGGTCAGCACGACTGCCATCACCCGCGGGCCGAGTCCGGCCCGCGCCGCCGAGACGAAGGCGCGGTTCACGTTGGGCACGTAGATATCGCCCGGTTCCGGCAGCACCACCTGGATCCGCCCGGCGCGCGTGAGGAGCACGTTCCGTCCGCCCGGTGCGACGAGCAACGTGTCGGCGGTCAACAGCTCACCGTCCGCCGCCTCGTGTGCCGCGTACTGACCGACGCGAGCCAGACGTTCGGCGAAGCTGCGCGTGAAGTTGGGCGGCATGTGCTGCACGACGAGGATCCCGATCCCGAGCCCTGCCGGGAGCGCCGCAACCAGCTCGGTGACGACCGCCGGCCCACCGGTCGAGGACCCGATCAGGAGGAACCGTTCGGCCGGTCGCCGCAGCAGCTCACCCCGCGACACCGCGCCGTTCCGACCGTTGGCAGTGAGCGCACCGTTCGGCACCGCCGTCTGTCGGCTGAGGAACCCGGTTCCCAGCCGTGCTGGTGCCACAGCGCGGGGACGGGACGAGCATCGCTGGCGGGCCACCTGCACGGCGTCACCGATCTCCGGTGCCACCCGCCGCAACGCGCCCGGCACGAGTTCCGGCACCACGACGGCCGGCACGCCGCGCACCTGCGGATGACCTGGCCCGGTCACGATGACCACCGGCCACCCCTCCAGGACAGCCAGGCGCTCGAGGACCGAACGGTCTTCGAGCGCGTCCAGGAGTACGACCGCTGTTCCCTCCTCTTCGAGGTGTGCCCGCGCTTCGTCGATCGAGCGGACTTCACCGATGACCTCGATGGTGGGGAGCAGACGCAGCGCCTGCCGGATGGCAACCCGGCTGACCGGCGTATGGCTGACGAGGAGCACCCGCGTCCGCTCGCCGGATTCAGCTGTCCTGGACATCGCTGGCTGGCGCTTGCGGTACAGGTACGCTCCTGCGACCGACACCCGCTCGAGCTCGGGCGGCGGCTTGTCGAGTGTCTCGGCCGACCCGATGACCAGGATCCCACCCGGGAGCAGCGCCTCGACGAAGCGGCGGACGATCTCGGCCCGGTGCTCGGCCGTAAAGTACATCAGCGTGTTTCGGCAGAAGATCACCGCGAAGGGCCCGGGCGAGAGTCGCTCGATGAGGTTGACCTGCTCGAAGCGCACGCGCTGGCGGATCGGTTCGCGCACGCACCACAGTTCGCCACGCTTTTCGACGTGTGACCGTGCGCGTTCCAACCCCTGGTCGCGGAACGACCACTGCCGGTAACACCCCTCCCGAGCCCGCTGTAGCGCCTCGTGGTCGAAGTCGATTCCCAAGACCTCGAACGGATGACCGAGCGGAGCCAGCACCTCCTCAGCGGTCATCGCCAGCGAGTACGGTTCCTCACCGCTCGAGCAGCCAGCCGACAGGATGCGCAGCGGCTTTTGCATCTGGGCGAGTTCGGGGAGCAGCTGACGCAGCGCGTCGAAATGCTTGGGTTCCCGGAAGAAGTAGGTCTCGTTGATCGTCAACCCCTGGCAGATCGCCTCGAGAACCGCCTGCTCACCGCGCAGCGCACGCTCCAGGAACTCGTCCACGCTGGCCGCACCGAACCGGCGCGCCTCCTGCTGCACGACGCGTGCCAGCCGCTGCCAGAGGAGTTCGGTGGGACTGAAGCCCAGACACGGGAAGACTTTTTCACCGACCTGTTTGAGGAGTTCCTCGCGCATACACTGCACTCCTTACCTCACTGCTCTCAGCAGCGAGATACGGCAGCCGCACGATCCATCTTGACTCCGCTCGCTCCCTCCCACACTAGCCCGTTCGTCCTGCATCCCGGTCGCGACCGTTCCTAAGGCGGCAGGACCGGGGTTTCTCGGTCCGCGGAGGGGAGCCAGGCGCGGTGTAACCGCGGTGAGCGCGGACGGGCGACGCACCCGTCGCCCCGACAGGGTTGGGCTGGTACCTGACGGCCGCCCGTGCATCGTCTCCCTGCGCCGCGCATGCAGCCGTCACCTCCCGTAGGGGTCACGCGTGCGTGACCCTTCGGGTCAGGGGTGCCTGACCTGCGGAGCCCCCCTGCCCCCTCTCCCGCACCGCGCGGGGAGGGGGTGGCGAGCGGAGCGAGCCGGGGGTGAGGGGTGTCCAGCCTGGCGTTGTGCCACCGCGGTTCGCTGTCCGCGCCTGCGGCGCGTCCGGGCGAGGCACGCCTCGCCCCTACACGGTTACAGGGCGGGGAACGATACGCCGACCGTGGTCGGTCGTCGGTCACGGTGGCTGCTGCCGCGCCGCCGTTGCCCCCTGTAGGGGTCAGGCGTGCCTGACCCTTCGGGTCACGCGTGCGTGACCCTTCAGGTCAGGGGTGCCTGACCCGTCCGGTCCGTACTCGGTCACCATGGCCGCGCCTTGCGGCGCGTCCGGGCGAGGCACGCCTCGCCCCTACAGGACGGGCGTCGATGCACCCGCCGTCACCGATTGGTGGTCACGGTCCCTACGATGGCCCCGGCGTTTCCCCCTGGAGGGGTCAGGCGTGCCTGACCCTTCGGGTCACGCGTGCGTGACCCGTCCGGCCCGGGAGGGCCGGGAACCTACGTACCCGCGCCTGCGGCGCGGGCGGGCGACGCACGCGTCGCCCCTACGGGGACAACGCGGAGGGGGCGGCCGCAGGAGCGACGGGGGTGAGGGATGTCCCACCACGTGCGAAGACCTGTGCGGTCGATTGCCGCACCTCGCGGCGCGGCCGGGCACGGCACGCCGCGCCTTGCCAGGGCGTGGTCGGTTGGCGATGGTCGCCTGCCGCTCGCCGACCTCCGTTCCCCAAACCACGAATCCCCCGCACGGGTCACGCACGCGTGAACCCGTCGGCCGGAGGGCCGGGAAACACGATCCGGCAGGGCCGGACGCTGCGTGCTGCGCCCCGCCGACCGAAGCCAACAGGACGGCGCTGGATACGGTACGCGCTACCGGACGACCGCACCCTGCCTCGTCGCTTCGCCACGCAGGAAGGACAACGCCAGGAACTGCCAGTCGAGCGTCAGGCGCGTGGCACGGATCCGCTCGAGGAGACCGCTGTCCTCGACGCGCAGGAGCAGCTCGGCCTGCTCGCCCTGAGCCGCTCGAGCACGGGCAGCCGAGACGCGCAGCCCGCCCAGGTCGACGGCAGCCCGCTCGACGGTCGGCGCGCGCTCCTGCGATGGTCCGGTCGTCGGCAGCTGGGCCACCAGCTGCTGGAAGATGCTGGGAGCTGCTGCGAGCTGTCCCTCCCAGCCCCGGCCGTACGCGTCGCGGACCGCGACCCGCTGGCTGGCGAGGTCGACCAGGAACCAGGTGGTGACACCGTGGACCGCCAGCGCGCCGCGCACCCGGAGCGGGCGACCATCGGCGGCCCGGTCGACCGTCAGCTCGGCGAGCGCGACGACCGGTGCCGGCGCTGGCCGGCTGGCACTCGCGGTGAGGCGCTGGCGGGCCGGTGCGAGGTCGAGTCGCTCGGCGAGCGTCGCGCCCCCGGCTAGCATGGCTTTCCTCGATACAGCACTCGTCACACTCACTGCTCCTCACGCACCGGGTGTCACCGCTTACCTCGTCGTACGGGGAAAACGGGGTTCCCTGTCCCGTCCTCGAAGACGACGACGCCCCGACCGGGATACCGGCCGGGGCGTGCTGCGCGCGCTCGCCTAGCGCAGGAGCTGCAGGACCGACTGCGGGATCGCGTTGGCCTGGGCCAGGACGGCCACACCGGCCTGCTGGAGGATCTGGTTGCGGGTGAAGGTGACCATCTCCGCCGCCATGTCGACGTCGCGGATCCGGCTCTCCGAGGCGGTGAGGTTCTCGTTCTGGACGCCCAGGTTGGCGATCGTGTGCTCGAGCCGGTTCTGCGCCGCACCGAGCTCGGAGCGGACGTTGTTCACGTAGCTGATGGCGCCGTCGATCGCCGTGATGAGGTCCTTGGCTGCCTGGACTTGTTGCGCGTTCGTACCGGGTGAGCTGTCGACCTGGTTCGCGAAATTGTTCAGCTGCGTGTAGAGGTTCTGCAGCGCCGCGGGTGTCGCGCTGTTGTTATCGACCAGGACACGGCTGAAGGCAACCAAATAGCTGTGCCCACTGTTCGGACCGACCTGGAAGTGGGCTGACCCGTCCCCGCTGGTCGTGAGCACGTAGCGGTCCAGCCCGTAGCCGATGTCGTCCTTGCTGGCGAAGCCGGTGGTCGTCTCGAAGGTGATCTCCACGCCGAGCGCCTCGAAGTTCAGCGTGAAGCGCCCACCCGCTGCGACCGAGGCGGGCAGATCGAGGCTCTGCGCGGCACCGTCCGAGCCGCGTGTTAGGGTAATCTGCTGCGTGGTCGCGTTGTAGCTGAACGTGTAGGTATCGCTCGCCAGCGCACCGCTCACGTCGATCGCCGCCACGTGGCCGAGCGCGGTCCGGATCGGCGTATTGGGCGTCCCACGGAGGTCCGAGGTCGCGGCCACGACACCACTACTGTCGACCTCGATGCTCCGCCCCTCGAGCGCGCGACCGAGCAGGTCAGCCGTGCGGAAGCCAGCGCTGATGTTTAGCGTGAACCCGTTACCCGATCCGTCATCGAACGTGACAGTCTGTGGGCCCGGGGTATACGCGTTATCAGCCGGCAGAGATGCGTAGAACGTCGTGCTTCCATCGGTGGCCGTGAGCTGGTTCGTGGTCTCATCGTACGAGATCGTGTACGTCCCAGCAGCGACGGTTCCGTTGACGGTGAGACCAGTGACCGTCCCCTCGCCGCCGACGCGGCTGCCGACGGCGAAAGCCGATGCCGAATCGACACTGGTCGCCAGCGAGCCGGTGAGGAGCAACTTGCCGTTGAAGGTGGTCCGGTTGGCGATCGCGTTGACCTCCTGCTGCAGGTTTTGCAGCTCGCTGTTGATCGCCGCCCGGTCTTCCGTCGTCAGCGTATCGTTCGCAGCCTGGACAGCCAGCTCGCGCATGCGCTGGAGCATCGAGTGCACTTCGTTCAGTGCACCTTCGGCCGTCTGGATCATCGAGACGCCGTCCTGGGCGTTGCGCATCGCCTGCTGGATGCCGCGGATCTGGGCCCGCAGCTTCTCGGAGATCGAGAGCCCGGCCGCGTCGTCAGCCGCTCGGTTGATGCGCAAGCCGCTCGAGAGCTTCTCGATCGACTTGGCCAGGGCGAACCCGGTGATCGAGAGGTTGCGCTGCGCGTTGACCGCGTTGATGTTGTTGTAGATCCGCATCGTCGGCCTCCCTTGCCGTTCGAGTCACGACCAGCACGTCCCTGCGCTGGCCCGTCGTTCCCGAAAACCTCGCGACCGTTTCGCCGTCGCGCGCGGTCGACCTCGCTTCGTGCCGCCTCACCCGGCGGCGGGGCCTCCTTTCTGCTCTGGTGTTTCGGCAGGCGACGCGCTGGGCTCGATAGGGAAGGAAGTACCGGTTCCTACGCGGTATGCGCTGACACCGGTGAGCTGGAACCGATCGATCGGCAAAGGACATGACGCGTGTCCTCTGCAGCCGGGCGAGGCCTGCCGTTCCCGCGGGGCCACCCCTCACCCCCGTCGCGACCGCAGC